>DAIQBR010000009.1:0-27783 GCA_036781105.1 Kiloniellaceae bacterium | reverse complement strand
TGCAATGGTCACGGGCGTTCTTCCGGCTCAGGTAAGGCCGGCGAGCCGGTCGCGCTCGATCTCGGGCAGATGGTGGCCGACCTCGTCGCCATCGCCACCACCGTCCTCTTCGTCGGCCTTGCGAATCGTGGCCTCCCAGTCCTCTTCGCCGTAGATCTCGGTCAGCACATCGGCCGTGAGACCGTCGGGAGGACCGTCATAGACCACCTCGCCCAGTCGCAGCCCGACGATGCGCTCGGCGAACATCTGCGCCAGCATGACGTCGTGGATATTGATGATGGCGGAGAGCCGGTGTTCCCTACAGAGTTCGCCGATCAGCCGCATGATCTGGCGCGAGGTCTTGGGATCGAGAGAGGCCGTGGGTTCGTCGACCAGCAGCAGTTCCGGGTTCTGCGCCAGGGCGCGGCAGATGCCGACCCGCTGGCGCTGACCGCCTGAGAGCTCGTCGGCCCGCTTGTCGACCATGTGATCGAGGCCGACGCGGCCGAGCAGGCGGAAGGCCTCGTCGATGTCGCTCTTCGGATAACGCCGGAAGTAGCTGCGCCAGAATCCGACGTAGCCCAGCCTGCCGGAGAGCACGTTCTCCATCACTGAGAGCCGCTCGACCAATGCGTATTCCTGGAAGATCATGCCCATGCGCCGCCGCGCCCGGCGCAGTTGCCCTGCACCCAGCGCGGAGAGCTCCAGATCGTTCAGGAAAACCTTTCCGCCGGTCGGCTCGACCAGGCGGTTGATACAGCGGATGAGCGTCGATTTGCCGGCACCCGAAGGCCCGATGAGAGCCATGATCTGGCCGTCGGGAACTTCCAGGTCGACCCGCTTCAGGGCAAGGTCGCCGGTCCGATACCGCTTTTCGAGCTTTTCAAGGCGCAGCATGTGGCTTCCGCATCGAGCGACTGGACAAGAAAAAGGCGGGGCCGACCTGCGCGGCCGGCCCCGCACGGCGCTGCAACTTACTTACAGGAATACTCGACGCCGTTGGCGGCGTCGATCTTGCGGATGATGTCCCAGTCCGTCTTGTGGTAGATCGAGACGAACTTGCCCTCCGCCTTGAATTCTTCCTTCAGGGCGGAGCCTTCCCAGTCGAAGGTGAAGAAGGCCTGCTTGATCTTCTCGACCAGCGTCGGATCGAGGTTATAGGCGTAGCCGTAGCCCGTGGTCGGGAAGGTCTGCGACTTGTAGATCGAACGGATCTTGGACTTGTCGACGACATTGCGGTCGAACATCCGCTTCATGACCGAATTGGCCACGGCGGCGGCGTCATAGTCCTTGTTGGCGACGCCGATCACCGAGTTGTCGTGCTTGCCCGAGAAGGCCGTCTGGAAGTCCTGTTCGGCGATCAGCCCGAACTCCGACTTGAGGATCGCCGAAGGCGCCTTGAAACCCGAGTTGGAGGTCGGCGCGGTGAAGGCAAGGGTCTTGCCCTTCAGGTCGGCCGGCGATTTGATTTCGCTGTCGGCCGGCACGATAATTTCCATCTCGTAGCCGAAGGAGCCGTCCTCGGCCGCCATCATCGCAAAGGGCACGAAGCCGGCGCAGGCGACGGCGATCGGATTGCTGCCGGTGTTCACGCCCGCGACGTGCAGCCGGCCGGAGCGCAAGGCCTCGAGCTGCGCCGCATTGGACTGCACCGGGAAGAAGGCGACCTTCTTGCCTGTCATCTCCGACATATGCGCGATAAAGCCGTCCCACACCTTCTGGTAGACCGCAGGATCCTCGACCGGCGTGTAGGAGAAGATGATGGTATCGGGGTCGACCCACTGGCTGGCATCGAGCGGCAGATCGGCCGTGAGGTTGCCGTCACGGTCGCAGTAGCGCTCGTCGAGGAAACTGCGCGGGCAGTCCTCGGCGGCGGACGCCGGCGTTGCCCAGGCGCCGGCAAAAGACAGCAGCGCAGCTGCCAGGACAAAAGAAAACTTTGTGCGGAACGAGCGCATCGCAGAGCCTCCCATGGCGTATGTGCTGCCCGATTCGGCGACGAAGAGCCGACCGTTCGGGCGATTTATTACATTATATGTAAGAAAAATTACAACCGGCTGCCGTGCCGAGGCAAATGAAATATGCCTTTGCCGCCAAAAGCATCGGGCCTTCACTCGGCGGCTGCGATCTCACGTGCCGTTTCGAAGAAAGCGCGGATGACCTTGCCGGCAGCGCGCTCGCGCAGGCAGACCAGGGCCTCGTCCATCAGCACCTCGCTGTCCGACAGCGGGATCGGCACCAGGCGCGGGTCCTGGCCGAACTCCGCGGCGGAGACCACGCCGACGCCGCCGCCGGTGGCGACGATCTCGCGTACCGCCTCGCGGCCCTCCGCCTCGATGGACGGCGTGAGGGTGAGCCCGCGCGCCCGCGCCGCCGCCTCGATGCTCTGGCGGGTCTTGGAGCCGCGCTCGCGCAGGACCAGCAGCTGCTCGGAAAGCTCGGCCAGGGTGATCGAGCGGCGCTTGCTCAGGGGGTGGTCGCGGCTGGTGAAGGCGATCAGCGGTGTCGAGCTCAGTTTGATGACCTCGAAGTCGCGGCTCTCCGGCATCTCACCGAGGATGCCGACCTCGGCCTCGTAGTCGTAAAGCTTGGCGATGACTTCCTCGGAGTTGCCCGAGCTCACCACCATGGCGATGCCGGGATAGCTTTCGCGGAACCGCCCGAGGATATGCAGCATGTGGTGCGCCGAATCGGCCACCACGCGCAGCGATTCCGATCTCAGCGCGCGGGATTCCGAGAGCAGCTCCAGGGCCTGCTTTTCGACCTCGAAGAGGCGGCGGGTGATCTCCAGCAGCTGCTGGCCGGACCGGGTCAGGCTCACCTGCTTCTTGTGCCTGTTGAACAGGATGACGTCGTATTCCTCCTCCAGCTTGCGCACCTGGTCGGAGATCGCCGGCTGGGTGAGGCAGAGCGCCTCGGCGGCGCGGGAAAAGCCGCCGCAGATCGCCACGTAGTGAAAAGCCCTCAGCTGCACATAGCGCAAACGGCGCAAACTCCCGGAAGACTTGGGAAAAGGGTCAAAAAACCGTCACCCCTTTCTATTAGCATAAGCTATCCAACGTATACAAAATAACGATTTTACAGATAGGTTGGCGGGCCCCAGGATGACGCCGTCAAGCCGGGCGTGCCCGGCGCACCCCCATTCTCCGGGCCCCTCAGGAGGGCAGTGCAGATGACCCGTGGCAGCGGCACCGCCGTCACTTTCGAGCCCCCCCTGGAGGGCGAGCCCTACCTGCTGACCCCCGGTCCGCTGACCACCTCGGCCACGGTGAAGCGTGCCATGCTGCGCGACTGGGGCTCCTGGGACGGCGACTTCCGGGCGATGACCGCCGAGCTGCGCCGCCGCCTGCTCGCCATCGCCGGCGACAGCGAAAGCGCTTACGACTGCGTGCCGATGCAGGGCAGCGGCAGCTTCTCCGTCGAGGCCATGCTGGGCAGCTTCCTGCCGCGCGACGGCAAGGCCCTGGTGCTGGTAAACGGCGCCTACGGCCAGCGCATCGTGCAGACCCTCGCCTACCTCGGGCGCGCCTGCCAGGTGATCGACAAGGGCGACTACCTGCCGCCGCGCGGACCGGAGGTCGCCGCGGCGCTGGAGGCCAACCCGGCAATCACCCACGTCGTGCTGGTGCACTGCGAGACCTCTTCCGGCATCCTCAATCCGGTGGCGGAGATCGCCCAGGCGGTCGCCGCGGGGGGCCGCAAGCTGCTGATCGATTCCATGAGCGCCTTCGGCGCCCTGCCGCTGGACGTGAAGCAGATCCCCTATGCGGCCATGGTATCCTCGGCCAACAAGTGCATCGAGGGCGTGCCGGGCTTCGGCTTCGTCATCGCCCGCAAGGAAGAACTGCAGGCGGCACAGGGGAACAGTCATTCCCTCAGCCTGGACCTGCATGCCCAGTGGGCCTACATGGAGAAGACCGGGCAGTGGCGCTACACGCCGCCGACCCATGTGGTCGCCGCCTTCCTGCAGGCGCTCGACGAGCACGCCGCCGAGGGCGGCACCGCCGGCCGCGGCCGGCGCTACGCCGAAAACCGCGACGTCATGGTGGCCGGGATGCGCAAGCTGGGCTTCGAGACGCTGCTGCAGGACGGCTGGCTGTCGCCGATCATCGTCACCTTCTTCAACCCGGCGCATCCGCGCTTCGACTTCCAGACCTTCTACGACCTGCTGAAGGCCCGGGGCTTCATCATCTATCCGGGCAAGCTGACGGTGGTCGATTCCTTCCGCATCGGCTGTATCGGCCGCATGGACGCCGCAGTGATGCGCCGCCTCGTCGCCGCGGTCGCCGAGGCCCTGGAAGAGATGGGCGTCGACGACGCCACCCCGCCGGCCGCCGCCATGGACGAGCGCGCCAAGCTGGTCGCCTGAGACACGAGAGGAATACCAATGACCCAGCCGCAATCCATCACCGTGAACGGGCGCAGCTACGCCTTCCCCAAGGCACCGGTGGTCGTCGTCTGCATCGACGGCTCCGAGCCCGACTACATGGAAGAGGCGGTCGCCGCCGGGCGTATGCCCTGGCTGAAGGCGATGCTGCCCGGCGGGGCCGACCTGCGCGCGGACTGCGTGGTGCCGAGCTTCACCAACCCCAACAACCTCTCCATCGTCACCGGCCAGCCGCCGAAGGTGCACGGCATCTGCGGCAACTTCTTCTATGACCCCGCCAAGGACGCGGAGGTCATGATGAACGACCCGGCCTACCTGCGCGCGCCGACCCTCTTCGCCGCCTTCCAGAAAGCCGGGGCGAAGATCGCGGTGGTGACGGCCAAGGACAAGCTGCGCAGCCTGCTCGGCCACGGCATGACCCTGAAGCCCGGCGCGGCGGTTTGCTTCTCGGCCGAGAAGGCGGACCAGGCCACGCTGACCGGCAACGGCATCGAGGATCTTCTGCAGCCGCTACCCAGCGTCTATTCCGCTGACCTCTCGGAATTCGTCTTCGCCGCCGGGGTGAAGCTGATGGAGTCCATGCGGCCCGACCTCATGTACCTCTCGACCACCGACTACATTCAGCACAAGCACGCCCCGGGCAGCGACGGCGCCAACGACTTCTACGCCATGATGGACGGCTACTTCGCCGAGCTCGACGCCGCCGGCGCCGTCATCGTGCTGACCGCCGACCACGGCATGAACCCGAAGCACAAGGCCGACGGCGCGCCCAACGTGCTCTACCTGCAGAGCGCCCTGGACGACTTCCTGGGCGAGGGCAAGGCGCGCACCATCCTGCCGATCACCGACCCCTACGTGGTGCATCACGGCGCGCTCGGCTCCTACGCCACGGTCTACCTGCCAAAGGACGCCGACTTCGGCGCCGTCGCCGAGCACATCGAGGGCCTGGAGGGCGTCGAGCGGGTGCTGACCCGCGAGGAAGCCGCCGAGGATTTCGAGCTGCCGGGCGACCGCATCGGCGACCTGGTGGTGGTCACCGAGCGCACCCGCGCCGTGGGCACGCGTCCCGACAAGCACGACCTCTCCGGGCTGGAAGTGCCGCTGCGCTCCCACGGCGGGGTCAGCGAGCAGCGCGTGCCGCTGGTCGTCAATCGCCGCGTGAGCGGCATCGACGGCCGCCGCCTGCGCAACTTCGATGCCTTCGACATCGCCCTGAACCACGCCGAAGCCGCCCGCTCCGAGGCCGCCGAGTAAGGATACCCGCCATGGCCATCGCCAAGTCCGCCCCTGCGCCCCGCGTCCGACATGAACCCATGCGGATCGCCGGGCGCAAGGTCGACGCCGAGGGCGTCGTCGAGGTGCGCTATCCCTATACCGACGAGGTGATCGGCACCGTGCCGGCCGGCGGCGCCGCGCACGCCCGCGAGGCCTTCCAGATCGCCGCCGCCTACCAGCCGAAGCTGACCCGCTACGAGCGCCAGCAGGTCCTGTTCCGGACGGCGGAGATCCTGACCGCACGGAAGGACGAGATCTCCGACGTCATCACCCTGGAGCTCGGCATCTCCAAGGCCGACTCGCTCTACGAGGTCGGCCGCGCCTACGACGTCTTCACCCTTTCCGGGCAGATGTGCATCCAGGACGACGGCGAGATATTTTCCTGCGACCTCACCCCGCACGGCAAGGCGCGCAAGATCTTCACCACCCGCGAGCCGCTGACGGCGATCTCCGCCATCACGCCCTTCAACCACCCGCCCAACATGGTGGCGCACAAGATCGCGCCGGCGGTGGCGACCAACAACTGCATGGTGGTGAAGCCGACAGAGCTGACCCCGCTGACCGCCCTCATCCTGGCCGACGTGCTCTACGAGGCCGGGCTGCCGCCGCAGATGCTCTCCATAGTCACCGGCTGGCCCAAGGACATCGGCCTGGAGATGATCCAGAACCCCCACGCCGAGCTGATCACCTTCACCGGCGGCGTGCCGGTCGGCAAGATGATCGCCGAGAAGGCAGGCTACAGGCGCACGGTGCTGGAGCTGGGCGGCAACGACCCGCTGATCATCCTGAACGACCTCTCCGACGATGACCTGGCCAGGGCGGCCGACCTGGCCGTCGCGGGCGCCACCAAGAACTCCGGCCAGCGCTGCACGGCGGTGAAGCGCATCCTCTGCCAGGAGAGCGTCGCCGACCGCTTCGTGCCCCTGGTGCTGGAGCGCGCGAAGAAAATCCGCTTCGGCGACCCCATGGCCAAGGACACCGACCTCGGCACCGTGGTGCATGCCCAGGCGGCCGAACTGTTCGAGAAGCGCGTCCACCTGGCGGCGGAGGCCGGCGCCGAGATCCTCTACAACCCGGGGCGCGAAGGCGCCCTCTTGCCACCCATCGTGGTCGACCGCGTGCCGCACGAGTCCGAGTTGGTGATGGAGGAGACCTTCGGCCCCATCGTCCCCGTGGTGCGCGTGCCCGACGACGACGAGTCCGTCATGCGGATCTCCAACTCCACCGCCTTCGGCCTGTCGTCCGGCGTCTGCACCAACGACTTCCGCCGCATGCAGGCCTACATCAAGGGCCTGAAGGTCGGCACCGTGAATATCTGGGAAGTGCCCGGCTACCGCATCGAGATGTCACCCTTCGGCGGCATCAAGGATTCGGGCCTCGGCTACAAGGAAGGCGTCATCGAGGCGATGAAGTCCTACACCAACGTGAAGACCTTCTCGCTGCCCTGGGGGTAAGGGCCTCCCTCAAGCCTTCGACGCCATCCACACCAGCAGGATGATCAGCGCCAGGCAGGCGAGAAACACACTTAGCGAAATAATGAGGACCCGGCGCAGCACTCGACCCTTCGGTGTCAGCAACTCACTGCAGAAGATCACGTTCATGGGATTGAGCA
Source organism: Kiloniellaceae bacterium (assembly GCA_036781105.1). Lineage (GTDB taxonomy): Bacteria > Pseudomonadota > Alphaproteobacteria > Kiloniellales > Kiloniellaceae > Pelagibius. Next base: position 20,530 of record DAIQBR010000009.1, on the reverse strand, counting down.
GCATCCAGTCTCGAAAGCTGTCGGGCCGGATCCAGGCACGCAGGCTGAAGAACTTCGGCAGGCTTCCGGGTACGGCGTTGAAGGGAATGCAGACGGCACTGACAAATGCGATGAGCCACGCGAGCGCAGCCAAAATGAAAAGCCAATGGCCCAGCACTTGACGAAGCTGCTGCCAAAGCTGCGGATCGGATAGCTGGTCGGCCAAGAAGCGTCTCCCGTTAGAACCAAATAGAGCCACATTTTGGCCAAGCGCTGAAGAGAGATTCTCCCGACAATTCCCGTTTGCATTGCAGAGAAACGACGCACAACAGTTCGCAGAGGGCAGCGCAGAAGCCGCCCAGGGGAAACCAATAAAGCCAGAGCTAGGGTCCTGATTGTCTGAATTCGCTGTGGCGCTGGTGCTCAGCGCGGCGGTGCTGCACGCCACCTGGAACGCCATCGTCAAGGGCACGCGGGCGCGCGCGCTGGTGCTGGCCGCCGTCGCCGCGACCAACGGCACCGTCGGCCTGGGGCTGCTGCTGTGGGCGGAGACGCCGGATGTCGCCTCCTGGCCCTACATCGCCGCCTCCTCCGTCATCCACTACGGCTACTACTACTTCCTCGCCCTCGCCTACAAGTGGGGCGATCTCTCGCGGGTCTACCCCATCGCCCGCGGCAGCGCCCCGGTACTGGTGGCGCTAGGCGCCCTGCTCTTCGCCGGCGAGCAGCTTTCGGCCCTGGGCTGGACCGGCGTGGTCATGGTTTCCGCCGGCATCTCCATCCTTGCCTTCTTCTCCCGAGGACCGACCGTCCCCGACCCGCGCTCGACCCTGGCCGCCGTCGCCACCGGCCTGATCATCGCCAGTTACAGCGTCGTCGACGGCCTCGGCGTACGGCTCTCCGGCAGCCCCTTCGGCTACATGGGCTGGCTCTTCGTCACCGAGTTTCTGGTCAGCCTCTTCGTGATCGCCCGCCTGCGCCCCCGGTTGACCCCCGAGGTCCGCGCCACCCTGAGGGTCGGCTATCTGGGCGGCTTCTGCGCCGTCGCGGCCTACGGCATGGTCATCTATGCCAACACCCTGGCGCCGCTCGGCATGGTCTCGGCCCTGCGCGAGTCCAGCGTGATCATCGCCGCCCTCTTCGGCGTTGTCATATTCCGCGAGGGGCCCTGGATGAGCCGGATCGCCGCCGCCGCCACGGTCGGTGCGGGAATCCTGGTGTTGATGCTCACCCAGTAGTTGGATTGCCTATCAGCGAAATCTCTCGATCCATAAAAAGAATAGATTTCCCCTATTGAATGCCGCGGGGCACTATGCCCCGGGGAGACGGTGGCGCGGCGCGCCAGCGGCGAATGCCCGGGCGTCACAACAATCCGTTCAAATCAAACGTTCGGCCAGCTACAGGGAGCACACACAAAATGGCAATACGCAGCATCTGTCTGACCGCGATGGCGGCCAGCCTGCTGGTCGCCGCGGCGGCGAAAGCGGAAACCGTCCTGACGGTCTATACGGCCGTCGAGGCGGAAGATCTGAAGCGCTACGCGGAGACCTTCAACCAGGACCATCCCGACATCAAAATCAACTGGGTCCGCGATTCGACCGGCGTCGTCACGGCCAAACTGCTGGCCGAGAAGAACAACCCACAGGCTGACGTCATCTGGGGCCTGGCAGCGACCTCGCTGCTGCTGCTGAAGACCGAAGGCATGCTGGAGGCCTACGCGCCCAAGGGCGTGGAAATGCTCGATAAGAAGTTCGTCGACAAGAGCAACCCGCCGGCCTGGGTCGGCATGGACGCCTGGGTCGCCTCGGTTTGCTTCAACACCGTCGAGGGCGAGAAGCTGGGCCTGCCGGCGCCGACGTCCTGGAAGGATCTCACCAAGCCGGTCTACGCCGGCCACGTCATCATGCCGAACCCGAACTCCTCGGGCACCGGATTCCTCGATGTCTCCTCCTGGCTGCAGATCTTCGGCGAGAAGGACGGCTGGGCCTATATGGACGCCCTGCACCAGAACATCGCCCGCTACACCCACTCCGGCTCGGCCCCCTGCAAGCTGGCCGCCTCCGGCGAGATCCCGATCGGCATCTCCTTCGCTTTCCGCGGCGCCAAGTCCAAGGCCGAGGGCGCGCCGATCGACATCATCGTGCCGGAAGAGGGCGTGGGCTGGGACATGGAAGCCACGGCCATCGTCGCCGGCACCTCGAACCTCGAGGCCGCCCAGACGCTGGTTGACTGGTCGATCACCAAGAAGGCCAACGAGATGTACAACACCGGCTACGCGGTGGTCGCCATGCCTGGCGTCGCCAAGCCGGTGCAGTTCTTCCCGGAAAACCTCATCGAAAAGATGATCGACAACGACTTCGAGTTCGCCGCCAACAACCGCGCAAAGATCCTCGAAGAGTGGCAGAAGCGCTACGATTCCAAGTCCGATCCGAAGGGCTGACCGCCTCTCGGTAAGTGCCAGGGAGGGCGCCGCGCAAGCGGCGCCCTCTTTCGATCCGGCCCTCCCTCGCGCATACTGGACCTGAGGCCGCCCCGCCGCCGGGGGCCTTGCTGCGGTGGGGGTGCGGCAAGCCAGCGAGGCTTTCTTTCTTGTCCAGCTATCTGCGCATCCGCGATCTGCTGAAGAATTTCGGCGACTTCACCGCCCTGCGCGACGTCTCGCTTGACGTCGAGGAAGGCGAGTTCGTCTGTTTCCTGGGGCGTTCCGGCTGCGGCAAGACCACCCTGCTGCGCGCCATCGCCGGCCTGGACCTGCAGACCCAGGGCACCATCGAGCAGGCCGGGCGCGACATTTCCTCCCTGCCGATCGCCCAGCGCGACTTCGGCATCGTGTTCCAGTCCTACGCCCTCTTCCCCAACCTGACCATCGAGCGCAACATCGCCTTCGGCCTGGAGAACACGGGCCGCTCGCGTCACCGAGCTGCTCGATCTCGTCGGCCTCGCCGACCAGCGCAAGAAATACCCGGCGCAGCTTTCCGGCGGCCAGCAGCAGCGCATCGCCCTGGCACGCGCCATCGCCACCTCGCCCGGCCTGCTGCTGCTCGACGAGCCGCTCTCGGCGCTGGACGCCAAGGTGCGCGTGCGCCTGCGCCACCAGATCAAGGAGCTGCAGCGCAAGCTGGGCGTGACCACCATCATGGTGACCCACGACCAGGAAGAAGCGCTCTCCATGGCCGACCGCATCGTGGTGATGAACCATGGCGTCATCGAGCAGATCGGCACGCCGACCCAGATCTACCGCGAACCGTCATCGCTCTTCGTCGCCGACTTCATCGGCGAGACCAACAAGCTGCCCTCGACCGTGCAGGAGCCCGGCCGGGTCACCCTGGGCAAGGTCCAGCTGCGGGGCATCACCGACGGGCTGGAGCCCGGGCAGGCCATCATCGTCACCATCCGGCCGGAGGACATCGTGCCGCATGCCAAGGGCACGGCACCCGCTTCCGTCGGTCAGGGGCTCGACGTCACCATCCGCGAGATGGAGTTCCTCGGTTCCTTCTGGCGCTCCCGGCTGACCGGCGAGGCGCTGGGGGAAGAGGCCCTCTATGCCGACTTCTCGATGAATGCCGTGCGCCGGCTTTCCCTGGAGGAAGGCGGGGCGCTCACCATCGAGCTGCCGGCCGGCCGGCTGATCGCCTTTCCGGCAGGGAAAGACCATGACAGCCACGACTGACAGCGTCGCTACCAGACAGGCTCGATCAAAGGCTAAGCCGCTCAAGCCGAAGCTGGGTCGCGACGAGTTCGCGATGCGCGGCTTCATGGTGGTCATCGCCCTCTACCTGGTGGTCGCCCTCGCCCTGCCGCTCTACGCCATGCTGTCGAAGTCCTTCTCGACCTACCGCTTCGACCTGACGGCCTACGAATTCCAGGTGAGCGACGAGCAGGGCGACTTCGTGACACCGCCGGTCACCGCCGCCGAGCTGAACGCCACGCTGCAGGCCGTGACCGAGAGGGATCTCGCCACATCCGGCGACGGCCGCCTGCCGGCGACGAGCTTCTTTCCCGACTTCAGCTTCCGCAGCCCGGTCCACTACCGCATTCGTGGCACCACAGAGGATGCGGTCTACCTGATCGGCTCGGAGCGCTTCTCCGGCACCGCCTGGCAGGAGGTCGACTCCAATACCTTCCGCCGGGTCATGCTGCGCCCGGCGCGCGACATCGGGTTGGCCAACTACGTCACCTATTTCTCGACCCCGGCCCTCTTCCAGTCGATCCAGAATTCGCTGATCATCTCGGCGATCAGCACGGTGATCACCGTGGCGCTGGCCTTCGGCTTCGCCTACGCGCTGAACCGCAGTTGCATGGCGTTCAAGGGTGTTTTCCGGCTGGTTGCGATGGCACCGATTCTGGTCCCCTCGCTGCTGCCCGGCATCGCCCTGGTCTACCTCTTCGGCAACCAGGGCATGCTGAAGGAGCTGCTGCTCGGCGAGTCGATCTACGGGCCGATCGGCATCGTCATCGGCTCGGTGTTCTTCACCTTCCCCCATGCCCTCATCATCATCACCACGGCACTGGCGATCTCCGACGCACGGCTCTACGAGGCCGCCGAATGCCTCAAGGCCAGCCGCTGGAAGATCTTCTGGACGGTGACCATCCCGGGCGCCCGCTACGGCCTGATCTCCGCCGCCTTCGTGGTCTTCAACCTGGTGATCACCGACTTCGGCCTGCCCAAGGTGATCGGCGGCCAGTTCAACATGCTGGCGGTCGATATCTACAAGCAGGTGATCGGCCAGCAGAACTTCGAGATGGGGGCGGTGGTCTCCGTCGTGCTGCTGGTCCCCGCCTTGCTCGCCTTCACCGTGGATCGCGCGGTGCAGAAGCGCCAGGTGGCACAGCTCTCGGCACGCTCCGTCCCCTACCAGCCGAAACCCAAGCCGCGCTTCGACGCGCTCGCCCTCGCCTACTGCATCGCCGTCGCCATCTTCATCCTCGGGCTGCTGGGCGTCTGCCAGTTCGCCGCGCTGATCAAGTTCTGGCCCTACGACCTCAGCCTCAGCCTGAAGAACTACGCCTTCGACCTGATGGACGGCGGCGGCTGGGACTCCTACTACAATTCCATCCAGATGGCGCTGCTGACGGCCGTCTTCGGCACCCTGGTGGTCTTCATCGGCGCCTACATGGTGGAGAAGACCCGCGGCTTCGAGACCGGCCGTTCGCTGTTCCAGCTGCTCGCCATGATGCCCATGGCGATCCCGGGCATGGTGCTGGGCCTCGCCTACATCTTCTTCTTCAACGACCCGCGCAATCCGTTGAACTTCCTCTACGGCACCATGGCGATCCTGGTGGTCTGCACGGTGACGCACTTCTATACCGTGTCGCACCTGACAGCGATGACGGCGCTGAAGCAGATGGACCGCGAGTTCGAGTCGGTGGCGGCCTCGCTGAAGCAGCCCTTCCACAAGCTGTTCCGCGTGGTGACCGTGCCGGTCTGCCTGCCGACCATCCTCGACATCTCGATCTATCTCTTCGTCAACGCCATGACGACGGTCTCGGCGGTGGTCTTCCTCTATTCGCCGACCACCACGCTGGCCTCCGTCGCGGTGCTGAACATGGACGACGCCGGCGACATCGCCCCGGCGGCGGCCATGGGCATGATGATCTTCTACACCAACGCCGGCGCGCGCATTCTGCACCTCATCGTGTCGAAAGGCGTACTGCGCCGCACGCAGGCCTGGCGCTACCGCTAGGGGGCCTGGCGCTACCGCGCGGGGCTTTCGGGAAAGGCGGCTTCTAGGCGCTGCGCCGCGCCTCGGCGACCCGCTCCGGCGGGAAGGCGACGGTGACCGTGGTGCCCTCGCCGGCCCGGCTCTCGATCTCCAGCGTGCCGCCGAACAGCCGCATGAAGTTGTCGCAGAGGTGAAGGCCCAGGCCGGTGCCCTTGTTTTCGCGGGCGCGGGCGTTGTGCGCCTGCTCGAAGGGCCGGAGCGCCTTGGCGACGCCTTCCTCGGTCATGCCGATGCCGTTGTCGGCCACGCTGATCAGCAGCCGGCCCTGCGGCTCGGCCCAGGCCCGCACCACGATGCGGCCGCCCTCGGGCGTGAACTTGATGGCGTTGGACAGCAGGTTGTTGAGGATCTGCACCAGCACCCGCTTGTCGCCCTGCAGCTTCGGCAGCGGCGGCACAATGTCGACGATGAGCTGCTGCCGGTTGGACTCGGCCGTGGTGGCGACCTGGCGCAGGCAGCTCTGGAACAGCTCTTTGATATCCACGATCTCCTCGGCCAGCTCGTACTTGCCGGCCTCGACCTTGGAGATGTCCAGCAGATCGTTGATCAGCGAGATCAGCAGCGACCCGCTGTGGTGGATGTCCTCGACATATTCGGCGTAGCGCTGATCGCCGAGCTCGCCGAAGGCTCGCGCCTTCATGATCTCGCTGAAGCCGAGGATCGCGTTCAGCGGCGTGCGCAGGTCATGGCTCATGTTGGCGAGAAACTCGGTCTTGGCGCGGTTGGCCTCCTCGGCCTGGAACCGCGCACGTTCCAGCTCCACGGTGCGTTCGGAAACCCGCTGCTCGAGCAGGGCGTTGGCCCTGCGCAGGCCGCGTTCGGCCTGTTCGACCCTGAGGCCGTTCAGGCGCAGGCGCTCCAGCGCCGCGGCCATACGGCTGACCTCGTCGTTGCGGCTGGCAGAAGGAACCTCCGTGCCGAGATCGCCCTCGCCGATGCGGATCATCGCATCGGTGACACGCGCCAGGGGATCGGTGATCAGATTGACGCCGACGAAAACGACGATCGCCGTGATCACCGCCAGGATGGCCGCCGTCGCGGCGTCGTCGCGCATCGCCTTCCAGACCTCGGTCGACACGCCGGCGGTGGAAACCCAGAGCTGCAGGGTGCCGACCACCTCGCCGGTTTCCGCGACGATTTCGCTGTCGAAGACCAGGTGCTCGCCACTTACGTTGGGATCGAAGTCGCCGACCCGCACCTCCGCCAGGTTTCCGCGCTGGGTGTCCAGCACGCGCGCGGCGGAGATCGATCCGGTGGAGGCCAGCCGTTCCAGGCGCAGCTGCACCATCTCGTAGTCGTAGTCCCACAGCGGATCCGAGAGGGTGTCACCGAACACGCTGGTGAGGACCTGGGACTCCGCCCTGAGGTCACTCATCAGCCGCGCCGCGTGATCCTGGCCGGAAAGCGCCGTGCTGATCATCGACACGACCACCACCGTCGCCAGCACCGTGATGACGATGCGGTTGCGGATCGAAGCGCCGGTAAACCTGCTGTGCTTCTGTCCCATGCGGGTCGTTCTGATCTGCCCCAGCCAAACGCGCTGCTGCCGGAGAGTATCGAATGTAGAAGCTCCCGCGGCTCTTGAGTATCAGCACGTTAGTCGGCTCTCCTTAAACTATTCTTTACGCAGTTCCGGCTAATTATAAGAACTCACTGGGATTTATTGATGTATTGTTTAGGCGTGCGCCAATAATCACCAGCGGCCGCGCCCAGCCAGAACCCAACTCTCGTGTCGAGGTGGAGAGCAAAGATGTTCCGGATCGCCGCCAATACAGCCGTCCTTGTCTTTGCCGGCCTGGCTCTCCTGGCCGCCCGGCCGCTGGCCGCCGAAGAGGTCCTCCACCTGACGACGGAGCAGTACGCGCCGTTCAATTTCCAGAGCGGTGAGGACATCGCCGGCCTCGGCGCCGACCAGGTGAAGGAAATCATGCGCCGCAGCGGCATCCGCTACGACATGGAGCTGCTGCCCTGGTCGCGGGCCATCGGCCTGGCCCGCGAGAAGCCGATGACCTGCGTCTTCACCACCGCCCATACCGTCGACCGCAACAGCCACTTCAAGTGGGTCGAGCCGCTGCTGGTCGAACGCACGCTGCTGATCCGCGCGGCCGGCTCCGGCGTCGAGCCCGCCGACGTGGCCGCCGCCACCGCCTACCGCACCGGCACGCAGACCGGCGACTACACGGTGGAACTGCTGCGCAACGCCGGCTTTACCCAGATCGACCTGGCGCGCGACCTGGACCTCACGCTGAAGAAACTGCTGAGCGGCCGCGTCGACCTCATGGCGGTTTCCGAGTCCTTCGTGCACCGCCTGCAGGACCAGGGCGTGCCGGTGGAAGAGGTCGCCGTGCTCTACGAGCAGGTCTTCTCCATCGCCTGCTCGCCGCAGACGCCGGACCAGATCGTCACGCGCATGCAGAAGGCTCTGACGGCGATGATCGCCGACGGCACCCAGGCGGAGATTCTCGCCCGCTACAACTGAAGCGGCGGCCTGCTCTACGGCAGGATGATCTGGCGCACGGTGTGGCCTTCGGCGAGGCGGTCGAAGCCCTCGTTGATCTGCTCCAGGCTGAGCCGCTCGCTCATCAGGCGGTCGACCGGCAGGCGCCCCTGGCGGTAGAGCGCGATGTAGCGCGGCACGTCGCGCAGCGGCACGCAGCTGCCGACATAGCTGCCCTTCACCGTGCGCTCCTCGGCCACCAGGCTCACGTGCTGGACCTCGAAGTTATGGTACGGGTGAGACAGCCCTGCGGTCACCGTGGTGCCGCCGCGCCGCGTCACCCGGTAGGCCAGGTCCATCGCCTTCACCGAGCCGGCCATCTCGAAAGCGTAGTCGACGCCGCCGCCGGTCGCTTCCTTGATCCGCGCCGCCACCTCCTCCTCGCCGGCGTTGAAGGTGTCGGTGGCGCCCAGCTCGCGGGCCAGGGCCAGCTTGTCGTCAAGCACGTCGACCGCGACGATGCGCTGCGCCCCGGCCAGCCGGGCACCGAGCAGGGCATTGAGGCCGACACCGCCGAGCCCCACGACCGCGACCGAGCTGCCCGGCACGACGCGGGCGGTGTTGACCACGGCGCCGACCCCGGTCAGCACGGCGCAGCCGAACAGCGCGGCCTCTTCCAGCGGCAGGTCGTTGTCGATCTTCACCAGCGAGGGGCGCGCGCAGACGACGTATTCGGAAAAGGCCGAGACCCCCATGTGATGGTGCACCGGCCGGCCTTCCAGGCTCATGCGCCGACCACCGGACAGCAGGCTGCCGACGCCGTTGGCGACGGCCCCCGGCTCGCAGAGGGCCGGCCGGCCTTCCATGCAGGGCAGGCAGTGGCCGCAACTCGGCACGAAGACCATCACCACGTGGTCGCCGGGCCGCAGGTCGTTCACGCCGGGGCCGACCTCGGCCACCTCGCCCGCCGCCTCGTGGCCCAGCGCCATGGGCACCGGGCGCGGCCGGTCGCCGTTCACCACCGAGAGGTCCGAATGGCAGAGCCCGGCGGCGCCGATGCGCACCAGCACCTCGCCCTCGCCCGGCGGCGCGAGGTCGAGATCCTCGACCAGCAGGGGCCGGGTCTCGGCGTAGGGTCGCGGCCGACCGGTCTCATGCAGCACTGCTGCCCGCGTCTTCATACGGTCCTCCCCAGGGGCTTTTCTTTCTGCGTTCTTTTCTAGCATGGCCCTGGCGGAGATTGGACTCGACAGGCGGGCCGCGGCTCTGGCGGGATGGCAGACCATGACCCCGGCCCCGCGACCCCTGCGCCCCGGCTTGCAGCGCCGCCCTGCCGTCTGGCTGCTGACCTTCCTGCTGCTGTCAGGCTGCGTCTCGGCGGAGAGCTGGGAAGCCACGCGGCTGCTGCAGGACATCGACGCGGCCGGCGGTCCTTCCGAGCTGAAAGAGCGCACGCCCCCGCCGCAGCGCTCGACCGAGCGCTTCAGCTTTGCCGAGCGCAGCCAGGTTGCCGACGTCTACGATCCCCGGCAACCGCTGGGCGGCGTCCTCGTCCTGGTGCCCGGCTTCACCCGGGCCGGCAAGAACGACCCGCGCGTGGTGGAACTCGCCCGCTCTCTGGCGCGGGCGCGCTTCCTCGTCATGGTGCCGGAGCTGCGCGGCTCACGCGAACTGCGGGTCCGCCCGGAGGACTCCCACACCATCGCCGATGCGCTGCGCCATCTGCGGCACACGCGGCCGGAAGCGGCCGCCGGCGGCGTCGGCGTCGTCGCCATCTCCTATGCCGTCGGGCTCGCCGTTCTCGCCGGCCTCGACGTCGCGGCGGACGCCCCGGCGGATTTCATCGTCGGGCTCGGCGGCTACCACGACACGACCGCCGTCATCACTTACGCGACCACCGGGCGCTTCCGCCTGCCCGGCAGCCGGGACTGGCGGGAAGGAAAACCGCTCGCCTCCGCCAAGTGGGTCTTTCTGGCCGGCAACGCCGCCGTGCTGGACAGTGCCCCGGACCGTCGCCGCCTGCAGGCCCTCGGCGAAGCCTGCTTCGACGGCTGCGATCCCGACGTCGCCGCCCTCGCCCGCGAACTCGGGCCCGAGGGCCGCGCGCTGCTGGCGCTGATCGTGAACGAGGATCCGGCCCAGGTGCCGGCCTTAATCGCGGCCCTGCCCGAAGCCGTGCAGCAACGGATCGAGAGACTTTCGCCCGGCCACTACGACCTCGCGCCGCTCTCCGGCAAGCTGATCCTGGTGCACGGCCGCCTCGATCCGCTGATCCCCTACAGCGAGAGCCTGGCCCTCGCCCGCGCGGTGCCGGGCAGCGAGGTCTTTCTGATCGACGACTTCTCCCACATCACGCCGCGCGGCGTGACCTGGGCGGGAAAGCTGCAGCTGATCGACGCGATCCAAGCGGTTCTGGCGCGCCGCGCCGGCGCGGCGCCCTGACGGGCGCGGAGGCTACCGCCCCGACGGCTTGCCGGCCTTGCGCGCCCCTTCATCCAGCGCTTCGATCTCCGCCACGCCGCTGTCGGTTTCCATATCGGCCAGGGTGCCCGCTTCCTTCATGTAGTCCACCAGCATCTGCTGCAGAAACGTGCTCTGCAGCTGCAGCAGTTCCAGCGGCGTCTTGCAGGCCGCCAGCTTCTCGAGATGGCTGATATCCTGGCACAGGCGCCGGTTCAGAAAGCCCGCCGACTCCTCGGCCAGCCGGCCCCAGGACTCCAGCCATATTTCGGCCGCCTTGGTATTTGCCCGCATGAGGCTCTCGAATTCCTGCGCGCCTGCTTCCCCGCTGGCCCCGGTATCCGACTTCGGTTTCGTCGCCATGGCATGAACCTCCCAACACTGCTCTTTCATTGCGCCTTGGGGCTCGAGCCTTCATTGATGTGGGTCAAGACCGGGGGCAGGAATGCCATGGCAGGGTGACATCGACGGCTGGCCGCGCGCCGGGGGCGGCCGGCAGCAGCGAGGGGCAGGGCGATGAATGCCGCAGGACAGAGAGGGCCCGGGCCGATGCCGCTTGTCGGCCTGATCGCCGGTCCGCTGGCCTTCCTTGCGCTGCTGCTGCTGCCGCCGCCGCCCGGCCTGACGTATCCCGCCTGGGCGGTGGCGGCGACCACTCTGCTCATGGTGATCTGGTGGATCACCGAGGCGCTGCCGGTGGCGGCCACCGCCCTGACGCCGATCGCCGCCTTTCCCCTGCTGGGCGTGGTCGGCATTGCCGAGGCCGCCGCGCCCTATGCGCACCCGCTGATCTTCCTCTTCCTCGGCGGGTTCCTCATCGCCAGGGCCGTCGAGCGCTGGAACCTGCATCGCCGCATCGCCCTCACCATCCTGAACGCCGTCGGCGCCGCGCCGAGCCGGCTGGTCGGCGGATTCATGCTGGCCACCGCCGTACTCTCGATGTGGCTCAGCAACACCGCGACCACCATCATGATGGTGCCCATCGCGCTCGCCGTGGTGGCGCTGGTCGGCAGGAACGAGGGACCGCGCTTCGCCGTCGCCCTGCTGCTGGGGATCGCCTATGCCGCCAGCATCGGCGGCATGGGCACGCTGATCGGCACGCCGCCCAACGCCTTGCTGGCCGCTTTCCTGGCGGAACGCTACGGCATCGCCATCGGCTTCGGCAGGTGGATGCTCTTCGGGGTCCCGCTCGCGGCGATTCTCCTGGTCCTCGCCTGGCTGCTGCTGACGCGCGTGATCTTCCGCGTCGGGGATCGCGCGATCAGCGGTGCCGGGGCGGTCATTGCCGCGGAACTGCGCGGCCTCGGTCCGCTCGGCCGCGAGGAAAAGCTGGTCGCGGCGGTTTTCGCCGCCGTCGCGACGCTCTGGGTACTGCGTCCGCTGATATCCGAGCTGCTGCCCGCCGGCAGGCTGAGCGACTCCGGCATCGCGATACTCGGCGGCCTCGCCCTCTTCGTTATCCCCACGCGCCTGAAGCAGCCCGGGTTCCTGCTAGACTGGGAGACCGCCAAGGGCCTGCCCTGGGGCGTGCTGATTCTCTTCGGCGGCGGGCTCAGCCTCGCCTCGGCGATCCAGGCCAGCGGCCTCGCGGCCTGGATCGGCGACCTGCTGGCCGCCCATCGCGCTGATCCTGCTGGTGACCGCACTGGTGGTCTTTCTCACCGAGGTGACCAGCAACACCGCCACCGCCTCGGTCTTCATCCCGATCGCGGCGAGCCTGGGGGCCTGCACGCTGGGCGAACCGGCGCTCTACGCCGTACCGGTGGCGCTGGCGGCGAGCTGCGCCTTCATGATGCCGGTGGCGACCCCACCGAATGCCATCGTCTATGCCAGCGGCCAACTGAGCATCCCGCAGATGGCGAAGGCGGGACTGCTGCTGAACGTCGTCTGCACCCTGGTGATCACCGCCGCCGTCTACTGGGCCGCGGAGACCCTTCTTGGTCTTGCCGCGAGCGGTTAGCCGCGCCCGACCGCCGGCGCGAAGCGCAGCAAGGCGATGGCGGTGAGCATCAGCACCAGGCCGGTGAGATCCACCCAGATCGTCGCGGGAAACATGAAGGCGCCGCCGCCGAGGGCGAAGAGGGCCCGGTGCAGCGGCCCGATGCTGCGCGGCCCGAAGGGCGCGGTGCCCTGGATCGCCATCGCCAGCAGCACACAGCCGAGAGCATAGAGCCCCGTGGTGTAGATGATTTCGACGGTGCTGCCCTGCAGCAGCAGCTCCGGCACGTAGGCGAAGCTGAACGGCATGAGGACCAGGGTGGCGCCGTACTTCAGCGCCGCGAAGCCGGTGCGCATCGGCGGGGCGCCGGCGATGGCCGCGCCGGCGAAGGCGGAGACGCAGACCGGCGGCGTGATGTTGGACAGGCAGGCGGCGTAGAACACCGCGAGGTGGGCGGCGATGGTCGGCACGCCGAGCTGGATCAGCGCCGGCGCGGCCACCACCGAGAGGATGATGTAGGAGCCGGTGGTCGAGGAGCCCATGCCGATGATGATGGAGACCAGGGTCACCAGGCAGATCGCGATGAACAGCTGGCCCTGGGAGAAGTCGATCAGGACGGCGGAGAACTTGAGGCCGAGACCGGCCAGCACGATGCCGCCGATGATGATGCCCAGGGTGCCGATGGCGGCCCCGGCCGCAGCGTTGCTCTGGGCGCCGCCGACCAGAGCCTTGGCGATATCACCCGGCCCCATGCGCGTCGCCTTGCGGCGCCACGACAGAACGGCGGCGGAGACCGTGCCCCAGAAGGCGCAGAACTCCGGCGAGTAGCCGCTGAACAGCAGGCCGATGACGACGACCAGCGGCAGGATGAAGTGGCCGCCTTCCAGCAGCACCTGGGTGACGCTGGGGATATCTTCGGACGGCAGGCCCTTGAGGCCGAGGCGCACCGCTTCGAGATCGACCATGGACAGCAGGAAGAGGAAGAAGACGCAGGCCGGGATGACGTTCATCAGGGCGATGGTGAGGTAGCTGGACTCGGTCAGCGTCGCCAGGATGAAGACACCCGCCCCCATCACCGGGGGCATGAACTGGCCGCCGGTCGAGGCGATGGCCTCGATGGCGCCCGCATCGTGCGGACGAAATCCGGTGCGCTTCATCAGCGGGATGGTGAAGGAGCCGGTGGTCACCACGTTGGCGACCGAGGAGCCGGAGATCGAGCCGAAGAGCGCCGAGGTGAGCACGGCGACCTTGGCCGGCCCGCCGCGCCATCGCCCGGCCACGGCGGTGCCGAGATTCATGAAAAAGGTGCCGGCGCCGGAGCGCTCCAGGAAGGCACCGAAGATCATGAAGGGAAACACGAAGGTGGCGAAGGTCGCGGTGACGACGCCGAACAGCGCTTCCTGCGTCGAGTAGGTGAACTCCAGGATGCGCTCCACCGACATGCCGGGATGCGAGAGACGGCCCGGCAGGTAGGAACCGTAGTAGAGCTGCGCCAGGAAGATGATGGCGATGATGGAGATCACCGGGCCGAGGGCGCGGCGGCTGGTCTCCAGCATCAGCAGAATGGCGATGCCGCCCATGATCAGGTCGGTCTGGTTCGGCGAGGAGACGCGGAACATCGCGTAGCTGACGTACTGGTCGATCCAGTACCACATGGTGACCACGGTCAGCGCGACCAGCACCAGGTCGACAATGCTGGGCCGGTGATCAGGCGCCCCTTTGCGCGCCGGATAGATCAGGAAGACCAGCACCGAGGTCAGCATCAGGTAGATGCCGCGGTTGCTCTGGGTCGACAGCAGCCCGAAGCCGGAGGTGTAGAGGTAGAAGCCGGAAAAGCCGATGGCGATGAGATTGAAGGCCAGGGCGAAGACGCCCGTCAGGGTGCGGCGCGAGCCTTCGACCCGAAACAGCCAGGCGGTATCGAACATCAGGGGTCAGCTTCCCGGCGAAACAGAGAGCCCCGCCCGGACCGGTCGTGATGGCACGACGGTCCGGGCGGGGCAGATGGACGACAGCCTTACTGAGGCCAGAGCTTCATGGACTTGTAGTAGGCTTCGGCACCGGGATGCATCGGCGCGCCGAGCGCCTGGAAGTTGGCGATGTCGGGCTTCATCTGTCCCCAGGCCTTGTGGCCCTGGGCCAGGGCATCCTGCTTTTTGTAGGCGATCGCCAGCATCTTTTCGACGATGTCGGCCGGCACGCGCTCATGTGCCACCCAGTAAACCGTGGTGTAGGGCATATCGGTTGCCGGCACGCCCTTGTACATGGTCCCGGGCATGGTGCCGGTGGCGTAGAAGGGATAGGTCTCGCTGATCGTGCCGAGATCGCTCTCGTTGTACGGCAGCACCAGGATGTCGCGGGTCTCGGCCAGCTCGGTCACGGCAGCGGCCGGCGCCGAGGACTGGCAGAGGGCGTCGATCTGGCCGTTGCCCAGCGCGCGGCCGGCGTCGGCGAAGGTCATCATCGAAGGCTCGATCTTGTCGAGAATGCCGAGCGCACCCAGGATGTTGGAGCAGTTGAAGACGGTGCCGGAGCCCGGCGGGCCGAGTGCCACCTTCTTGCCTTCCAGATCGCCGAGGCTCTCGATGCCGCTGCCCCCCAGGGTCACGAAGTAGGTCGGTCCCTGATAGGCCATGGCCACGCCGCGCAGCATGGTCCCCTTGTCGCCGCCTTCGAAGGGGCCGGTCGGCTCCTGCGACATGTAGACGTGCGAACCATAGACGATGCCCATGTCGAGCTCGCCCTTGATCAGGCGCTTGGCGTTTTCGGTCGAGCCGCCGGTGGTGACCTGGGTGATGTTCACATCCGGCAGTTCGTTGCCGATCTCGGTGCCGGCGACGCCGACCATGTAGTACATCACGCCGCCGGGGTTGGATCCGCCCCAGGCGATATCGGTCTGGGCCTGCGCGGCA
The DNA here is from genome assembly GCA_036781105.1 of Kiloniellaceae bacterium. Lineage (GTDB taxonomy): Bacteria > Pseudomonadota > Alphaproteobacteria > Kiloniellales > Kiloniellaceae > Pelagibius. The sequence continues at coordinate 5,080 of DAIQBR010000009.1, read as the reverse complement.
CCGCCCGCCCCGGCGGTCAGCAGCGCGGCCGTGAAGATCAGGGCCGATTTTCTCACGTCGTTTCTCCTCTTGATTGTTATGTCGGACGGCTGCGAGGCCCGTCCGTTTCCTCCCGTGTGTGGCCGAGAACCGAGCGCTCCCGGCCAGGACTTGTGTTAACAGTTTACAGAATGTTCTCCAACTGCCGAGTCAATTATTGACCAATCCCGGATTGGATTCCCCCGAGATGGTCTAATCATAAGTCCGGGCACTGAGAGGTTTGGCGTCGATGGCGTCACGCAGCGCAGCGAGCAGGCCCGCTTCGGCGCGGTTCAGGTGGGTGTGGGAATTCCACACCAGGTAGATGTCGATCGCCGGCGGCTTCTCATAGGGCGGCAGGCGCCACAGCAGGCCGTCACGCAGGTCGCGCGCCACCACGTGGATCGGCAGCGGGCCGATACCGAGACCCGCGATGATCATGCGGCGCACCTCCTCCAGGTGCGAGGAGTGCCCGACCACCACGTCGTCGAGGTCGTGCTGGGCCCGCAGCAGGGCCACCGGACGCAGTGCGTCGGCCAGCTTGTCGGTCTTGAAGGAAACCGCGGCGTGGCCCTTGAGGTCACGCAGCTTCAGGTCCTCGCGGCCGAAGAGCGGGTGCGAGGGTCCGCAGAAGAAGCCGAAGTACTCGCGGTAGATCATCTTGTATTCCAGGCGCGGCGAGCGCTTGTGCACCAGGCACAGCCCGAAGCTCGCCGACTTCTCCAGCACCGCGCGGGTCACCTCCGCCGAGGTGTCGACCTCGATTTCGTAGGTCGCCTTGGGATTGGCCGCATGGAAGGCCGCCAGCACCTCGTCGTAGATCGGCGAGACCACGTGGCTGGCCATGGCGATGCGCACATGGCCGGTGATCTCGTCCTCGATCTCGCGGGTCAGCACCGCCACGCGGGCCACGTTGCCGTAGATCTCGACGCATTCGCGATACAGCACGTCACCGGCCGGGGTCACCCGGAAGGTCGCCGGACCGCGTTCGATGAGGCGCTTGCCGAGGCGGGTTTCCAGACGCTTCAGGGCATGGCTCACCGTGGGCTGGCGCAGGTAGAGCCGCTTGGCGGCGCCGGTGACGCTGCCCTCCTGCACCACCACCATGAAGGTGCGCAGCAGGTTCCAGTCCAACTCGCGGGCCAGGCGTTCGCCGCTGTCCTTCAGCATGGAGTCGTCGCCTTGAGGTCATAGATCGTGTCTATGACTAGTATAGTACTTATCTATTTGCACAATAAAGGGGGAAGGCGAAGACTGCCGCGAAGCACCCGCTGACGATAAGGCGGGCTTCAGAGAGGACAGGGATAGATGGCAGCCAGCGACGCCGACGCGCCGGGCGCACGCCCGTGGGTTTTGATGTCGCCGGCGCTGGGCGCGGTCACCCTGCTGCTCCTCGTGCCGATCTGCTTCATCGTGGTCTACTCCTTCTGGCTGCGCACCGCGACCGGCGACGAGCAGGTCGGATTCTACCTCGACAACTGGATCGAGGTGCTGACCGACCGCTTCTACCGCGACATCCTGTTCCAGACCCTGCGCATCGCCGCGATCTCGACCCTGCTGTGCATCCTGCTGGGCTACGTGCCCGCCTATTTCATCGCGCGATCGACCACGCGCCACAAGGCCGTGCTCATCCTTCTGCTGATGCTGCCGTTCTGGATCAGCTACATCATCCGCACGATGTCCTGGATCAACATCCTGGGTGTCAGCGGCGCACTGAACGTCTTCCTGCTGTGGACCGGCGTCATCTCCGAGCCGCTGCAGATCCTCTACAACGAAGGCACCGTGATCCTCGGGCTGGTGCACTTCCTGCTGCCCTTCATGATTCTCAACATCTACGTGAGCCTCGACGGCATCGACCCCAACCTGGTCGACGCCGCGCGCTCGCTGGGCTCGACCAGCTGGCAGGCCTTCCGCGAGGTCACCCTGCCGCTGTCGATGCCGGGGCTCGCCGCCGGCAGCCTGCTCTGCTTCGTGCTCGGCGCCGGCACCTACATTACGCCGATGGTGCTGGGCGGACCGCGCAACGCCATGTTCGCCAATCTGGTTTTCGAGGCCATCATCACCCAGCTCAACTGGCCGCTCGGTTCGGCCCTGTCGCTCGCCTTGCTGGTCGTCCTCGGCGCCGTGGTGATGCTCTACACGCGCTATGCCGGCATCAACCAGCTGGCCAAGAGCTTCCGATGAGCACGATCGCCAAGGAAAGCACCGCAAACCGCGGCGCCGCCGGCGCCGGCGCGATGCACATCGCCGGTCAAATTGTAAGCGGCTGGAGCCTGATCCGTGCCTTCACCATCCTGGTCTACCTCTTCATGTTTCTGCCCGTCGGCGTGGTCGTACTGCTCGCCTTCAACGCCAATCAGTTCGGCAGCTTCCCCATGGAGGGCTTCAGCTTCCGCTGGTTCGTCGAACTGTGGAACAACGACGCCATCGTGCGCGCCTTCAAGACTTCGGTCCTGCTCGGCGCGCTGACCGCCGTTGTCTCGACCACCTTCGGGGTACTCGCCAGCCTCGCCCTGGTGCGCTACGACTTCCGCGGCAAGAGCCTGATCACCACCGCGATGATCGCACCCATCCTGGTGCCCGAGGTGGTACTGGCGGTGGCGCTGCTGCTCTTCCTGCGCTGGCTGGAGATGCCGAAGAGCTTTCCGCTGCTGCTGCTCGGCCACGTCATTTTCACCCTGCCTTTCGTGGTGCTGATCGTGCAGGCACGGCTGGTCTCCGTGCGCCGCGAATTCGAAGAAGCCGCCCTCAGTCTCGGGGCCAACGCCTTCCACACATTCCGCGAGGTGACCCTGCCGCTGATCCTGCCGGCGGTCTTCGCCGGCATGCTCTTCGCCTTCACGATCTCCTTCGACGACATCACCGGCACGCTGTTCTGGAAGCCCGGCGGCGTGGAGACCGTGCCGACGCAGATCTTCGCCATGCTGCGCAACTCGATCAGCCCGGAGATCAACGCGCTGGGCGCCGTCATGGTGGTGGTCACCGTGGCGGTGCCGCTGCTCGGCGCTGCTATCGCCCGCCGCATGGCCGCCGCGCTGAGGTGAGCAAACCATGAAACCGATGACAACAAACCGCAAACCAGGGAAAGGTATGGGAGATGGATGAAACCACTCGCTATCAAAGACTTCTTGAACGCTACCGCAACGGCGGGATCGACCGCCGCAGCTTCCTGACGCTGCTGGGCGCCGCGACCCTCGGGGCCGGACTCACCGGCGGCCCGCTGAAGGGCCTGCAGCGCCAGGCTTTCGCCGCAACCCCGGACAGCGTGCGCTTCGACGGCTGGGGCGGCGTGGTCTCCGAGGCCTTCCGCAAGCACGCCTTCGACCCCTATACCGCGAAGACCGGGATCACCGTGATCGACGGTACCTTTGCCAGCGGCGACGAGTACCTGAACCGCGTGAAGGCCGGCCAGGAAGGTGAGTACAACATCTTCCACGCGTCAGGCGTCTTCGATTATGCCCGCTACGCCGGACTCGGCTACGACGTCGTCCTCAACGAGGCGAACATCCCCAATCTGAAATACGTCATGACCGCCCTGATGGAGCCTTTCCGCGGCGTCACCGGCGGCAAGCTGTCGGCAGCGCCCTACGACTACGGCACCACGGGCCTCGCCTACAACACCGAGCAGATCAGCCGCGAGGAGATGGAGGAGAAGGGTGCCAATATCCTCATCGACCCCAAGTACAAGGGCAAGATCGGCGGCTGGGGCGACTGGCGCACCCGCATCTGGTACGGCGCCCTGGCGACCGACCAGAACCCGAACAACATCCAGGACATGGATGCCGTATGGGACGCCATCCGCGCGCACCGCGACCTCGCGCTCAAGTACTGGGGCTCCGGCGCCGAACTGATGAGCCTGCTGGCCGAGGGGGAGATCTACGTCACCGAGGGCTGGTCCGGACGCATCGCGGCGCTGCAGCAGCAGGGCCATCCCATCGGCTACTATGACGCGCCCAACGGCTATGCCTGGCAGGAATGCCTCATGGTGCTGAAGGGCAGCCCGCTGGAGGCCTGCGAGGAGTTGCTGAATTTCATGCTGGAGCCGGAAGTGGCGATCGCCGTGGCCGAGGGCCAGAACTACCCGCCGTCCCTCGACCCGACCAAGGTCGATCTCGGCGAGAAGATTCCGACGCTGCCGGCCTTCGACCCGACCGGCAAGCTGGCCGGTCTGACCTTCGCCGATCCGGCCTACTGGAACGGCAACGAGGCCGAGTGGTCGAAGACCTTCGGCCGCGTGCAGAAGGGCTACTGAGGACGACGCGGCGGGCCGGCCCAGCCGGCCCGCCACCGGCCCCTTGAGACGAAGAGGACGCCCTGATGAATGATCGACAGCCAGTCGTTGTCCTGCGCGACGTGGTCAAGCGCTACGGCAGCTTCACCGCGGTCCAGCCGATGGACCTCGACGTCGAATCCGGTGCCTTCGTCACCCTGCTTGGCCCCTCCGGCTGCGGCAAGACCACGACGCTGCGGATGGTCGCCGGCCTCGCCCAACCCACCAGCGGCGACATTCTCATCAAGGGTGTGCGCGTCAACGACGTGCCGATCCACAAGCGCAACCTCGGCATCGTTTTCCAGAACTACGCCCTGTTCCCCCACAAGTCCGTCTTCGACAACGTCGCCTTCGGGCTCAAGTACCGCCAGGTCTCCAAGCCGGAGATCGCCCAGCGCGTGAAGCGGGCGCTGGAACTGGTGCGTCTGCCGCAGATGGCCGACCGTTCTCCCAACCAGCTCTCCGGCGGCCAGCAGCAACGCATCGCCCTGGCCCGCGCCATCGTGGTCGAGCCCGACGTGCTGCTGCTCGACGAGCCGCTTTCGGCGCTGGACGCCAACCTGCGCGAGGAGATGCGCGTCGAGCTGAAAAAGATCCAGCACCAGCTGGGCATCACCACCATCTTCATGACCCACGACCAATCCGAGGCGCTGGCCATGTCCGACAAGATCGTCGTGATGAACCAGGGCCGCATCGAGCAGGCGGGCTCGCCGGAGGAGGTCTACACCCGGCCGGCCTCCGAGTTTGTCGCCCGCTTCCTCGGCAATTCCAACCTGCTGGACGGCCGCGTCC
>DAIQBR010000008.1:27072-28979 GCA_036781105.1 Kiloniellaceae bacterium | reverse complement strand
CCTGGGCGATCTCCTGGCGCACCGCCTCCAGGTTCACGTAGTCGGTTTCCTGGCGGTCGTCGGTCAGCATGCGCAAACGGTTCTGGCGCACCTGGACGAGGCTCGCGGGATCCTTGGTCAGGCCGACGATGAGCGGTCCGTTGGCATGCAGCAGTTCTTCCGGCATCGGGCAGCCGGGCACCACGGGGACGTTGGCCGCCTTGATGCCGCGGTTGGCGAGGTACATGCAGGTCGGTGTCTTCGAGGTGCGCGAAACGCCGACCAGGATGATGTCGGCCTTGGCGATGTCGCTGGTGTGCTGGCCGTCGTCATGGGCGAGGGCGAAGGTCATGGCGTCCATGCGGCTGAAGTACTCGGCATCCAGCGCGTGCTGAAGGCCCGGCGTGCCGCGGATCTCGACGCCGAAATAGTTGGCGAGGCTGTGAATCACCGGATCGAGCACGGGAATGCAGGGCAGGCCGAGCGCGCCGCAGCGCGAGGTCAGCTGGTCGCGCAGTTCGTGGTTCACCATGGTGTAGAGCACCGGGCCGGGATTGACCTCGATGCCCTGCACCACCTTGGCCATCATGCCGCGGGTGCGCACCAGGCTCCAGACGTGCTCGATCGGCTCGATGCCGCCGAACTGGACGAGGCAGGCCCGGGCCACCGAATTGATGGTCTCGCCGGTGGCATCGGAGACCAGGTGCAGGTGGTGGCTGGTCATCGACCGCGGGCCCCGAGTCGGCACCGCAAAAGCTGTGCATGGTCTGTACCGCCGAAGTGAATGACGGGGACAAGCCGGGCTTTGTCACCGGACCGAAAAATTTCTGTCACCCTTGCCACGCATCGCTCCCGAGCCATCTTCCCTGCGGGACGAATTGCGCCCACAGACGGTCCCACGCCGTGCAAGACACCGCACGGCGGTATCTTTTCCCCGTTATCCCCTGAGCGCCGGTCCGGCGCAACCCGCGGTAATTCTCCGGAATCCCCGCCGTCGATACACAGAAACCAAGCTATGGGGGAAGCCTGAGGATGACTCGCGGGACAGATCACACAACAAGGCCGATCCCCAGGACTCACAGGGATCAACTACAACTACCAAAGCTTTTAAATAATACTTTTTTAAGGAAGAAGGCTTTGCTCGGCGGGACGAACCGGCCATCTTGTCGACCTTGGAGCCCCACGAAACGACCGGAAAAGGCCGAGCGAAACCAACCCCGATGACCCAAGCCCCGATGACCAGATCTGCCGGAAAACCCACGGCGGCCGCCGCCGACAAGGCGCTGCTGCGGGCGCTCAGAGGCGAGAGCCTGGCCCGCCCGCCAGTCTGGCTGATGCGCCAGGCCGGCCGCTACCTGCCGGAATACCGCGAGCTGCGGGCCCGGGCGAAGGGTTTCCTCGAGCTCTGCTTCACGCCGGATATGGCCGTCGAGGTCACCCTGCAGCCGATCCGGCGCTACGGCTTCGATGCGGCGATCCTGTTCTCCGACATCCTGGTGGTGCCCCACGCCCTGGGCCAGAAGGTCTGGTTCGAGGAGGGCGTCGGCCCGCGCCTGGAAGCGCTGGAAAGCGGCCGTGATGTCGACCGCCTGAGCCGCGAGGGGCTGCACGCGGCCCTGGCGCCGGTCTACGAGACCATCGGCCGCCTGCGCCGCGAACTGCCGCCGGAGACCACGCTGATCGGCTTCGCCGGCGCGCCCTGGACGGTGGCCAGCTACATGCTGGAAGGCGGCTCCAGCCGGGACTTCGCCGCCGGCAAGCGCTGGGCCTACGGCGCCGGGGCGGCGGATTTCCAGCGCCTCATCGACCTGCTGGTGACCGCGACCGGCGACTACCTCATCGCCCAGATCGATGCCGGCGCGGAGGCGGTGCAGATCTTCGATTCCTGGGCCGGGGTCTGGCCGGAGGCGCATCTCAGGCGCTGGTGC
>DAIQBR010000008.1:24421-27032 GCA_036781105.1 Kiloniellaceae bacterium | reverse complement strand
GTCGGCCGCCTGAAGGCCGAGCGGCCCGGCGTGCCGGTGATCGTCTTCCCGCGCGGGGCCGGGGTGTTGTACCAGGCCTATGCCGCCGACTGCGGCGCCGACGCCCTGGGGCTGGACACCACGGTGCCGCTGGCCTGGGCGCGCGATACCCTGCAGTCCAGGGTCTGCGTCCAGGGCAATTTGGACCCGCTGCTGCTGGTCGCCGGCGGCGCGGCGCTGGAGCGCGGCGTCGCGGAGATCCTGGAGACGCTTGCGCCGGGGCCCTTCGTGTTCAACCTGGGCCACGGCATCGTGCCGGAGACGCCGCCCGAGCATGTCGCGCAGCTGATGGAACAGATCCGCGCCTGGCCGGGGGCGGAGGGTACCGGGCGATGAGCAGGACCGCGGTGGTGCTGTTCAACCTCGGCGGCCCGGACAGCCCGGCCGCGGTGGAGCCCTTCCTGTTCAATCTGTTCAACGATCCGGCGATCATCCGCCTGCCGACGCCGCTGCGCTGGCTGCTGGCCAAGCGGCGCGCGCCGGTGGCGCAGGAAATCTACCGCGAGATGGGCGGCGGCTCGCCGCTGCTGCCCAACACCCAGGCGCAGGCGGCCGCGCTGTCGGCGGCGCTGGAAAAGCAGGGCCTCGGCGAGGCCAAGGTCTTCGTCGCCATGCGCTACTGGCACCCGCGGGCGCAGGCGACCGCGCAAGAGGTCGCCGCCTATGCCCCGGACGAGGTGGTGCTGCTGCCGCTCTACCCGCAGTACTCGACCACCACCTCGGCCTCCTCGCTGCAGGAATGGCAGCGCGAGGCCAAGGCGGCCGGCCTCGCCGCGCCGACGCGCACCCTCTGCTGCTATCCCCAGGAGGACGGCTTCATCGCGGCGGTGGTGGAGAGCCTGCAGGCAGCACTGCGCAGCCTCGACCACGCGCGCCCGCCGCGGGTGCTGTTCTCCGCCCACGGCCTGCCCAAGAAGATCGTCGAGCAGGGCGATCCCTACCAGTGGCAGGTCGAGCAGAGCGTCGCCGCCGTGGTCCACCGCCTGGGCGAGGTGAACCTGGACTGGCAGATCTGCTACCAGAGCCGCGTCGGCCCGCTGGAATGGATCGGCCCGGCGACCGACAGCGAGATCGAGAAGGCCGCCGCCGAGGGCCGGCCCATCGTGGTGGTGCCCATCGCCTTCGTCTCGGAGCACTCGGAAACCCTGGTCGAGCTCGACATCGAGTACCGCGAGCTGGCGGAAAAGCACGGCGCGCCGGCCTATCTGCGGGTGGCGACGGTGGGCACCGAGGGGGCCTTCATCGATGGCCTGGCCCATCTGGTGCGCCAGGCACTGGGGTCCGACCGCGCGGTCTGTTCCCACGCCGGCGGCCGCATCTGCCCGGCGACCTGGCGCGGCTGTCCCCAGGCGGCGAGCTAAGGGCGGGCTGGCGGCATGGCGGGGTTCCTCGGCGAGTTCCATCTCTGGGTGAAGGCGCTGCACATCCTGGCGGTGATCACCTGGATGGCGGCCTTCCTCTACCTGCCGCGGCTTTTCGTCTACCACTGCGAGGCCGAGCCCGGTTCGAAGCAGTCGGAGACCTTCAAGGTGATGGAGCGCCGCCTGCTGCGCGGCATCATGAACCCCTCGATGATGGTCGCCTGGGCCGCGGGCCTCGCCCTGATGGTGAACCTGGAGGCCTGGACCGAGGGCTGGTTCCACCCCAAGGCGCTGGCGGTGGTGGTGCTGACCATCCTCCACGTCTTCGCCGCGCGCTGGCAGCGCGCCTTCGCCGGCGACGCCAACCGCCACTCGGCGCGCTTCTACCGGGTGATGAACGAGGTCCACGCCCTGCTCATGGTGGTCATCGTGGTTATGGCGGTGGTCCGGCCCTTCTGAGGCTGGCCGGGTGCGGCCGGGACCGCTTGACTTCCGCGGTGGGTTGCATTAACCGTCAGAAATCTCATGACCTTGCCGTCCGGCAAGGGCGTCCCATATATGGTTAATGAATCGGTAACCAGCCGAGCGTAGGCTGCAGCGATACAGAACCTTCCCCCCGCGTCGCGGAATTCAGTCCGCAGCCTGAGCACCCCCGATAAGCGGTCGACACCGCGGACCGGGTGCCGATCCGAAAACCCTCCCCTTCCCGTTGCATAGCGAGCACAGGCCCAAGCGCCCATGAACCTCCAAGAACTGAAAGCCAAGAGTCCGGCGGATCTGCTGGCATTTGCCGAGGAGCTGGAAATCGAGAACGCGAGCACCCTGCGCAAGCAGGACATGATGTTCGCGATCCTCAAGCACCTGGCGGAGAACGACCAGCCGATCTACGGCGGCGGGGTGCTGGAAATCCTGCAGGACGGCTTCGGCTTCCTGCGCTCGCCGGAAGCGAACTACCTGGCCGGGCCCGACGACATCTACGTGAGCCCCAGCCAGGTGCGCCGCTTCGGCCTGCGCACCGGCGACACGGTGGAAGGGCAGATCCGCTCGCCCAAGGACGGCGAGCGCTACTTCGCCCTCTTGAAGGTCAGCCAGATCAACTTCGATCCGCCGGAGAACTCGCGCCACCGGATCAACTTCGACAACCTGACCCCGCTCTACCCGGACGACCGGATCAAGCTGGAAGTCGAGGACCCGACCATCAAGGACCTGAC
>DAIQBR010000008.1:24117-24386 GCA_036781105.1 Kiloniellaceae bacterium | reverse complement strand
GACGGCGCCGATCGGCAAGGGCCAGCGCGCGCTCATCGTGGCGCCGCCGCGCACCGGCAAGACGATGATCCTGCAGAACATCGCCCAGTCGATCGCCAAGAACCATCCGGAGATCTTCCTCATCGTGCTGCTCATCGACGAGCGCCCGGAGGAAGTGACCGACATGGACCGCTCGGTGAAGGGCGAGGTGGTGAGCTCCACCTTCGACGAGCCGGCCCAGCGCCACGTGCAGGTCGCCGAGATGGTGATCGAGAAGGCCAAGCGCCTGG
>DAIQBR010000008.1:22564-24072 GCA_036781105.1 Kiloniellaceae bacterium | reverse complement strand
CCGTCCTCCGGCAAGGTGCTGACCGGCGGTGTCGACGCCAACGCCCTGCAGCGCCCCAAGCGCTTCTTCGGCGCGGCGCGCAACATCGAGGAAGGCGGCTCGCTGACCATCATCGCGACCGCCCTGATCGATACCGGCAGCCGCATGGACGAGGTCATCTTCGAAGAGTTCAAGGGCACCGGTAACTCGGAAATCGTCCTGGACCGCAAGCTGGCCGACAAGCGCACCTTCCCGGCCATCGACATCGGCAAGTCGGGTACCCGCAAGGAGGAGCTGCTGGTCGACAAGGGCACGCTGTCGAAGATGTGGGTGCTGCGCCGCATCCTCATGCCGATGGGCGTCACCGACTCGATCGACTTCCTGGTCGACAAGCTGAAGCACCAGAAGACCAACCAGGACTTCTTCGACTCCATGAACCAGTAGGCTGGCGAACCGGCGCAGGCCGGTTGCCGGGACTGGCTAGCGTCCGCGCAGCCGCTGCACTAGGCGGCGGGCGCGGCGCAGCGCGGTGATGAGCGCGCCCAGGGCGACGATCCACAGCGCTATTTCCAGCACAGCCCCGCGGCCGTCCCACAGCGGCTCCAACAGCGACAGCAGCGCCGCGGCGGTGACCAGCGCCATGCGGTGCGGCTTGGCCATGGGTCCGCGGAAGTCGGCACCGGCACCCTCGGCCCGGCCGACCTCGCGCACATAGGCGGTCAGCACCGCGAAGGCCGCCGCCGCCCAGCCGAGGCCGGGCAGGCCGATGCCGTAACCCACGCCCGCCAGGATCAGAATATCGGCGACGCGGTCCGGCACCTCGTTCCAGAACACCCCGTCCGGCGCCGAGCGCCCGGCCTCCACCGCGACCATGCCGTCCAGCAGGTTGCACAAGAGGCGCAGCTGGCAGAAGCCCGCCGCGGCCAGCAGCAGGACGGCCCGCGTCACGCCGTCGCCGGTTTCGCCCGACAGCCAGAAGGCGGCGCCGGAAAGCAACGCCATGACCATGCCGGCCTGGGAGATCTGGTTCGGCGTGACATTGGTCGCGGCGAGTTTCTGCGTCAGCCGGCGGGCCCAGGCGGTGCCGCGGCTGGCCAGGGGCCGGCGGTTCGATCCGGTGTTCATGTCGCTCCGTTCAAGACAGGGACCATCCGTAGCGCACGAGGTGGAAGAACACCGGTGCCGAAAAGATCACCGAGTCCAGGCGGTCGATGAAGCCGCCATGCCCGGCGATGAGATGGCCCCAGTCCTTCACCCCGCGGTCGCGCTTCACCGCGGAGAGCACCAGGCCGCCGAAGAAACCCATGATGACGATGATGAAAGAGAGGTAGGCCGCCTGCAGCGGATTGAACGGCGTGATCCACCAGAGGGCAGCGCCGATCAGCGTCGCGCTGAAGGTGCCGCCGATGAATCCTTCCCAGGTCTTCGACGGCGAAAGATTTGGCGCGATCCTGTGCCGTCCCAAGAGCTTGCCCCAGACGTACTGCAGCACGTCGCTGAGCTGCACCACCAGCACCTGGTAGGCGATG
>DAIQBR010000008.1:0-22496 GCA_036781105.1 Kiloniellaceae bacterium | reverse complement strand
ATCAGCGCCCACTGCGCCTCGGCGATGCGCATGAGGAAGCGGTCGGTGTCGGCGCGCAGCGCGGCGACGATGGGCAGCAGCAGGAAGGCATAGACCGGAATGAAGATCGAATAGAGGCCGTACCACTCGGCCCAGACCAGGCCGTACTGCACCGGCAGCACGACGAAGAAGGCGGCGGCCAGCGCCCAGTGATCGCCGCGCCGCGTGTCGGTGAGGGTGATGAACTCGCGCAGCGCGGCGAAGGAGCAGAGCGCGAAGAGCAGGATGACGCCGGTAGCGCCTCCCAGCATTGCGATGCCGAGGCAGAGGGTCATGACCCACCAGGCCTGGATGCGGGCATTGAGATTCTCGACCGCCGCGTTGCCGCCCTGCGGCGAGAAGCGCAGCTGCAGCAGATAGCCGACGAAGGAGGCGATGAGGAGCAGCGCGGCGATGCCGGCGAGCAGCATGAGCAGATCTGCGTGATAGGCGCTCATGGCGCGTTCTCTTCCGCCTGCGGTGCAATGGCGAGCAAAGCCGCTTCGGCGCGCAGCAGGAATCCGGCCTTGTCTTCCTCGGGGCGCAGGTGGATCGGCGCGCCGAAGGTGACGGTGCAGATGAGCGGGATCGGGACGATCTCTCCCTTGGGCATCACGCGGTTCAGGTTTTCGATCCACACAGGGACGAGGTCGATCTGCGGGCGTGCCTTGGCGAGGTGATAGAGGCCCGGCTTGAACGGCAGCAGCGGTTCATCCGTGGTATTGCGCGTGCCTTCGGGAAAGACGATCAGCGAAGAGCCGGCGTCGAGCGCCGCGCTCATCTGGTCGATGGGGTTCTCGGTATTGCGGCTTGGTTTGCGCGCAATGAGCACGGCCTTGAAGACGTCGCGGCCGAGGAAGCGGCGCGGCGCCGAGGCGAGCCAGTAGTCGGCCCCGGCCACCGGCCGCGTCGCCTGGCGCAGGCGCGGCGGCAGCACGGCCCAGACCAGGATGAAATCGCCGTGGCTGGTGTGGTTGGCGAAGTAGACGCGCTGGCCGGCGCTGGGCTCGATGCCCTGCCACAGCGCACGCACCGCCGTGATGGCCCGTGCGAAGAACACGATGGCCGTGCCGGCAAATCGGGCCAGGAGGGCGGTCATGGCGGCACGGGATTCCCCTGCGAAGACGATGGGCGCAGGAGCAGTATTCTACAGAATGGTCGTCAGGTGCTTAACGAAATCGCGCCACCGTTGAAACCCTCAGCCGAGCCGGTGAAATCTAGGCGCCGCCGGGCTGGGGGCCATCGTAGCCTTCGATGATCACCAAGTCGCCGTCGGAGGCGTCCTTGCGGAAACCGATGGCCTTCTGATAAGCCGGGGAGCGATAGCAGGCCAGCGCCGCCTCGTAGCTGGGAAACTCGATCACCACGTTGCGGGCGCGCGGGGTGCCTTCGACGGATTCAAAGTTGCCGGCGCGCACCAGGAAGCGCGCGCCGAACTCGGCGAAGGGCTCGGCGTTGGCCGCAACGTACTTCTTGTAGGCTTCGCCGTCGTGCACATCGACGCGGGCGATCCAGTATCCCTTCGCCATGATGTTTTATTCCCCCCTTGTCACGGCAGCAGCACGGTGGAGCCCGTCGTCTTGCGAGCTTCCAGGTCGCGGTGCGCCTGGGCGGTATCCTTCAGCGGATAGGTCTGGTTCACCTCGATCTTCACCTTGCCGCTGGTCACCACGTCGAAGAGAGCGGCGGCGCAGGCTTCCAGATCGGCGCGCTCCTTGTTGTAGACCATCAGGCTGGGGCGGGTGAGGTAGAGACAGCCCTTCTTGTTCAGCACATTCGGGTCGATCGACGGGGCCGGACCGGAGGCGGCGCCGAACAGCACCATCATGCCGCGCGGCATGATGCAATCGAGCGAGCCCTCGAAGGTGTCCTTGCCGACGGAGTCATAGACCACCGGCACGCCCTTGCCGTCGGTCAGCTCCTTCACGCGGGCGACGAAATCTTCCGAGCGGTAGTTGATGGTGTGATGGCAGCCGTGTTCCTTGGCGAGTTTCGCCTTCTCCTCCGAGCCCACGGTGCCGATCACCGTCGCGCCGAGGTGGTTCAGCCACTGGCAGGCGATGAGGCCGACGCCGCCGGCGGCGGCGTGGAACAGCACGGTGTCGCCCTTGGAGACCTTGAAGGTGCGGCGGATGAGATACTCCACCGTCATGCCCTGCAGCATCATCGCGGCCGCGGTCTGGTCGTCGATCTGGTCGGGCAGCTTCACCAGGCGATGCCACGGCATGACCCGCGCCTCGGCATAGGCGCCCGGCGGCATGTCGGCATAGGCGACGCGGTCGCCGGGCTTGAAGGCGCTGACGCCCTCGCCGACCGCTTCGACCTCGCCCATGCCTTCCATGCCGATGGTCGCCGGGTACTTCAGCGGATAGGCGCCCATGCGATGATAGACGTCGATGTAGTTCAGGCCGCAGGCCTTCTGCTTCAGCAGGACTTCGCCGGCAGCGGGGGCGGGAACGTCGACGTCTTCGTAGCGGAGGACTTCGGGTCCGCCGGCTTCATGAATGCGGATAGCCTTGACCATCAGGCGAGATGATCCTTGAAGAATTGCACGGTGCGTTTGTTGGCCTGCTTGGCCGCGGCGGCATCGTAGTGTTCGCCGCCCTGGCGCGCAAAGGCGTGATCCTGGCCCGCATAGACGTGGGTGGTGACCAGGCTGTTGGCGGAGAGGGCGTCGCGCACCTTGGCGATCTCCTCGGTCGAAGAGAACTTGTCCTTCTCGGCGATGTGCAGCATGAGGGGCCTGGAGATCTTGCCCGCCTCGCCCAAGAGGTCGCCCAGGCCGACGCCGTAATAGCCGACGTTGGCGTCGGAGTCCGAGCGCGTCGCCATGAGGTAGGCGATCTTGCCGCCCAGGCAGTAGCCGACGGAACCGGCCTTGCCGTTGCAGGCGTCGTGGCCGCGCAGCTGGGCAAGGGTCGCCTGCATGTCGGCGATGCCCTTGTCGACGTCGAAGAGACCGAAGAGTTCGAAAGCGCGGTCCCATTCGGCCTTGGTCTTGTCGGTGATGTCGATGCCGGGCTCGATGCGCCAGAAGAGATCGGGGCAGACCGCGACGAAGCCTTCGTCGGCCAGCCAGTCGCAGGTATCGCGCATCACCTGGTTCACGCCGAAGATTTCCTGCGCGACGACGACACCGGGGGCGGGCGTCGTCTTCGGCAGGGCGATGTAGGCGCCGAAGTCGCCGTCCTTGCCCTTGATGGTGATTCTGGCCATCGCTGCCTCCTCCTGTTGTTTGGTCTGGCCGTTGCCCGGCCGATCATTCTTGCCAAGGCGTCAGCTTAACGGAATGGCAGGCAGGGTACAGCCGGTGATACGGCGGTCATAGCGCCAGGCTGTGCTGCACCGGCCAGGCGCCTTCCAGGGTGAGGAGGAAGGCCTTGGTCTCCGGCCCCCGGCCGCCGGAGAAGCCGCCGAGCTCGCGGTCGGCGGCGAGCACGCGGTGGCAGGGAATGAAGATGGGGATGGGGTTGGCGCCGCAGGCGGTGCCGACCGCGCGGGCGATGGCGCCGGTGGCCTTGGCGAGATCGCCGTAGCTCTTGGTTTCGCCGTAGGGGATCGCCAGCATCTCGCGCCAGACCGCCCGGTGGAACTCGCTTCCCTGCGGCTTGAGCGGCAGGTCGAAGACTTTGCGCCTGCCGGCGAAGTAGTCGGCGAGCTGTGCGGCGGCGTCGCGCAGCAGGGGCGTGTCGTCATGGCCGCGACCTCCCCATGTCACCGCGACCACCGCGTCGTCCTCGGCGGCGACCGTCACCGCGCCGGTCGGCGTGTCGACGCTGAGGCGCCGGCGGGTCATCAGTCCCTGTCCTTGCCGCCGCCCAGCGCCAGGGCGAGGGCGGTCGGCTCGGTGATCGGCAGCGAGCAGGCGGGCCCGTGGCAGACGTAGGCGGTCGGTTTCGCTTCGCGCTGGCCCTTGCCGGCGGCGGGGTGGCCGGCGGGCAGGGAGTCGGCGGGAGCGATCACCTGCAGGATGCGGTTGGGCAGGCAGCGCTCGGCGACCGCCTTGACGAGGGCCTGGGTGGCGGGGGCGTCGCCTTCGCCGACGATCACGACCTGGTCGGCGCGCATCAGCAGCTCGGCAGAGTTCAGCAGCGTGGCGAGGGGGAAGAAGTTGCGTTCCAGCTCGCCCGAGAAGGCGCTGCCCAGCGCTTCGGCCCGTTCGCGGTAGGCGGTCTTACCGGAGAGGTAGAACAGACGGGCGAGGACGCCGAGGATGGCACCGTTGCCGGAAGGCACCGCGCTGTCATAGGCGGTCTTGGTGCGCAGGATGAGGTCGGGGGTGTCGTCGGCGGTGAGGAAGTAGCCGCCGTTCGCGCCGTCCCAGTAGTGGCGGTCCAGGGTCTCGACCCAGGCTTCGGCCTGGGAAAGATAGGCGCCTTTGCCGGTCACCTCGAAGAGGGCGACGGCGGCGGCGGCCATGTCGGCGTAGTCGTCGAGGGTGGCCGGGTGCTTCAGCTTGCCGTGGCGCCAGGAATGGAAAAGGCGGCCGTCGCGCTGCATCTCGCGGCAGACGACGGCGAAGGCGGTCTCCGCCGCGGCCAGCCAGGCGGGCTCGCCGAAGGCGAGGGAAGCCTCGGCCAGCGCGGCGATCATCAGGCCGTTCCAGTCGGCCAGCACCTTGTCGTCCCAGCCCGGCCAGATGCGTTTGCTGCGCGCCTGCAACAGGATCTCGCGGCAGGCGGCCAGGCGCGCCTCGGTCTCCTTGTCGGCCGGCTCCGGGCGGGCGGAGCGGTTGAGGATGGTCTTGCCTTCCCAGTTGCCGCCGGGGCGCACGTCGTAGTGCGCTTTGAAGAGCGCCGCTTCCGCGCCCAGCAGGGCGTCGATTTCCGCCGCGTCCCAGACGTAGAACCGGCCCTCTTCGCCTTCGCTGTCGGCGTCGAGCGTGGCGGCGAAGGCGCCGCTCGGCGTCGTGCCGTCGCCGGTCGCATCGGCGATCATCTCGCGCAGCACCCAGCCGACGGTTTCGCGCAGGCGCTCGCCATAGAGCGGCCGCCGCGTGTCCTGCCACAGCCAGGTCAGCACCTCGATGAGCTGGGCGTTGTCGTAGAGCATCTTCTCGAAGTGCGGCACCAGCCACTTGGCGTCGACGGCATAGCGGGCGAAGCCGCCGCCGAGGTGATCGTAGATGCCGCCCTGGCACATCCTGGTGACGCTCAGCTCGCAGGCGTCGCGCAGGGCCGTGTCGCCGCTGCGCTTCCAGCCGCGCCACAGGAGTTTCAGGATGGCCGGCTGCGGAAACTTCGGCGCGCCGCCGATGCCGCCGTCGACGCGATCGATCTCGCCGGCCAGGCGGTGGGCCACTTCGTCGAGCGCGGCAGGCGGGATGGCTCCGCCGCGCTGGTTCTGTGACAGCTTGGCGAGGCCGTCCTTCAGGGCGGTGGTGTTCTTGACGATGCGCTCGCGGTCGTTGGCGTAGATCTCGGCCACGGCGTTCAGCACCTGGGGAAAGCCCGGCCGCCCGTAGCGCGGCTCCGGCGGGAAGTAGGTGCCGCCCCAGAAGGGCTCGCCCTCGGGGGTGAGAAACATGGTGAGCGGCCAGCCGCCGTGCTCGCCGAGCAGGGCGAGGGCGGCCTGGTAGATGCTGTCGACGTCGGGGCGCTCCTCGCGGTCGACCTTGATGTTCACGTAGAGCCGGTTCATCAGTTCGGCGATCTGCGGATTCTCGAAGCACTCGTGCGCCATCACGTGGCACCAGTGGCAGGCGGCATAGCCGACGGAAAGCAGGATCGGGCGGTTGCTGGCGCGCGCTTCGGCGAAGGCGGCGTCGCCCCAGGCCCACCAGGCGACGGGGTTGTCGCGGTGCTGCAGCAGATAGGGACTCGTCTCCGCGCCCAGGCGGTTGGCGGTGGCGCCGGATCGCGCGGCGGCGGCGTGGGCATCGGCCATGAAGTCGGCGGTCCTTCCCGGGCCGGCGTCCGATCGGTTGGGGGGCGGCCGGCCATGACCGCTGCCCCAATGGATTGCGGCAGCCGGTCGGTGACATGTAGTCTCAGGCTCCCTATATGGGCCGCAGGTCATTGTCGGCTCAACCATAAATGCGCAATGGCTTTTTAGGTCTGCGCGGCCGCTGCCGGAGGGACGGGCAGGCGGCGGGCAGCGGAAGGGTGGCGGCAATGAAGATTCACGTGGACGTCGACTGCACCCCGGAGGAAGCGCGGGCTTTCCTGGGCCTGCCCGACGTGGGCCCGATGCAGGCGGCGCTGATGGCCGAACTGCAGAAACGGATGATGGCCAACCTGCAGGCCATGGAGCCGGAGCAGCTGTTTAAGACCTGGCTTCCCGCCGGCATTCAGGGCTGGGAGCAGCTGCAGAAGGCGTTCTGGAGCCAGATGTCCGGCGGGCCCGGCGACAAGATGGCCGGCGACAAGAAGGAAGGAAAGTAAGCGACCATGGCGGATGTGGTGGACAAGAGCGGCGCAGCCGAGGAAAGCGCGGACAGGGACGCCGCGGCCGGTGATCCCGCGCCTTATTTCCGCTGCCATGTGTTCTGCTGCATGAACGAGCGCCCGCCGGGCCACGAGCGCGGCTGCTGCAAGGAAAAGGGGGCGATCCGCCTGCGCAACTACCTGAAGGCGCGGGCCAAGGAACTCGGCCTCGAGGGCGTGCGGATCAACCAGGCCGGCTGTCTCGACCGCTGCGAGCTGGGACCCACCATGGTGATCTACCCGGAAGGCGTCTGGTACCACTACAGCTCCCTCGAGGACGCCGAGGAGATTCTCCAGACCCACCTGGTGAAGGGTGGCCGGGTGCGGCGGCTCATGCTGCAGCCCGACGACGAGACGCCGCCGGGCGCGTGATGCCCCCGCGGCACCGGTCGCGGCAGACGATCCATGACAGAGGACACCATCTTCGCCCCTTCGACCGCCGCCGGGCGGGCGGGAATCGCGGTAATCCGGGTTTCCGGACCGGGGGCAGGTCTTGCATTAACGTCTCTGGGGGGTAGCCCGCTACCCCCACCAAGGCAGGCCGTGCTGCGCCGGCTCGTCGACCCGGCGGACGGCCGCCTGCTCGACCGCGGCCTGCTCCTGTGGTTTCCCGGCCCGGCCAGCTTCACCGGCGAGGACCTCGGCGAACTGCAGCTGCACGGCGGGCGCGCCGTGGTCGCCGCGACCCTGGAGGCGCTGGCCCGGCTGCCGGGGTTTCGCCCGGCCGAGCCCGGCGAGTTCACACGCCGTGCCTTCGACAACGGCAAGCTGGATCTCAGTGCCGTCGAGGGCCTGGCCGACCTCATCGATGCCGACACCGAGGCGCAACGCCGCCAGGCCCTGCGCCAGATGGAGGGTGGCCTGGCGCGGCTCACCGGCGACTGGGCGGCGCGGTTGACCCGGGTATTGGCCCACGTCGAGGCGGCCATCGACTTCGCCGAAGAAGAGGTGCCGGAGGATCTCGCCCGCGTCGCGCTCGCGGAGGCCGATGCGGTTGCCACGGAGATCGCCGCGGCGCTCGACGACCGCCACCGCGGCGAACGCCTGCGCGAAGGCCTCTCCGTGGTGATTCTCGGGGCGCCCAACGCCGGCAAGTCGTCGCTGCTGAATGCCCTGGCCCGGCGCGACGTGGCGATCGTTTCGGAAGCGGCCGGAACCACCCGCGATGTGGTCGAGGTCCAGCTCGACCTCGGCGGCTACCCGGTGGTGCTGGCGGATACCGCCGGCCTGCGTGATCTGGAGGCGGCAGCGGCGGGAGAGACGGCCCAGGCGGCGATCGAGCGTGAAGGCATGGCGCGGGCGCGGGCCCGCGCCGCCGCGGCCGACGTGAAGCTGCTGCTGGTCGATCTCGAGGCGGCGCTGGGCGATGCCACCGCCCTGGATGCCGCGCGGGCCCTCTACGATGCGCGCTCGATCCTGCTGCTGAACAAGTCCGACCGTTGCGATCCGGCCGCGGTGGCGCGGTTCTCGGCGGAACTGGCCGAGTGGCGGCCGCTGGCTCTTTCCGTGCGGACCGGCGAGGGGCTCGACGATCTCCTGGCGCGGCTGCTTGATCTGGCGGGCGAGGCTTTGGGCGGCGGTGAGGGCGCGGCGGGGATCACCCGCTTGCGCCATCGCCGGGCCTTGGAGGACTGCCGCGATGCCCTGGCACGCGCCGGCAGCGCCGGACTGCCGGAACTTGTCGCCGAGGAACTCCGCCTCGCGCTCAGGGCGCTGGGGCGGATCACCGGCCGGGTGGATGTGGAGGACCTACTAGATATTGTGTTCTCCGAGTTCTGTATCGGTAAATGATGGGGGTGTGACCCTGTGTTTCACGTGAAACATGGTCAACACCGATTAACCGCTGAGGCGGTAACTTTCGCGGGCGCTTGATCCTCTCCCGGGGCTTGCTATAACCCGCTGAAATCAAAGGATGCCAGCCATGGCAGCGCAGGACAGTTTCGACGTCATTGTGGTGGGCGGCGGCCACGCCGGCTGCGAGGCCGCGGCGGCGGCTGCGCGCCTGGGCGCCCGCACCGCCCTGGTGACCCACCGGCGCGACAGCCTCGGCGTCATGTCCTGCAACCCGGCCATCGGCGGTCTCGGCAAGGGCCACCTGGTGCGCGAGATCGACGCCCTCGACGGCCTCATGGGCCGGGTCGCCGACGCCGCCGGGATCCAGTTCCGGGTCCTGAATGCCAGCAAGGGCCCCGCCGTGCGTGGCCCCCGGGCGCAGGCCGACCGCAAGCTCTACCGCCAGGCCATGCAGGCGGCGCTGGCCGGGCAGGCCAACCTCACCATCGTCGAGGCCGCGGTCGAGGACCTTATTATAGGGGCGGACGGACGCTGCCGCGGCATTGTCACCGGCGCCGGAGTCGGAATCGCCGCCGCCGCGGTGGTGCTGACCACCGGCACCTTCCTGCGCGGGGTGATCCACATCGGCGAGGAGCGCATTGCCGCCGGGCGGGTCGGCGAGGCACCGGCGGTGGGCCTGGCTGAGACCCTGGCCCGCGCCGGCTTCGCGCTGGGGCGGCTGAAGACCGGCACGCCGCCGCGCCTCGACGGCCGCACGATCGACTACGCCGGCCTGCAGGAACAACCCGGCGACACGCCGCCGGAGCCTTTCTCCAGCCTCACCGCGGAGATCGGCCAGCCGCAGGTGCCCTGCCACATCACCCACACCACGGCGGCGGGTCACGCCCTGATCCGCGACAACCTGCACCGCGCGCCGCTTTATTCCGGGCAGATCGAGTCGACCGGCCCGCGCTACTGCCCCTCCATCGAGGACAAGGTGGTGCGCTTCGGCCAGCGCGATCAGCACCAGATCTTCCTCGAGCCGGAGGGGCTCGACGATGCCACCGTGTACCCGAACGGGATTTCCACCTCGCTGCCGAAGGACGTACAAGCGGCGCTGCTGCAGACCATTCCGGGGCTGGAACGCGCGGTCATGCTGCAGCCCGGCTACGCCATCGAATACGACTACGTCGACCCGCGCGAGCTGACCGTCGCCCTGGAAACCCGCCGCCTGCCGGGGCTTTTCCTGGCCGGGCAGATCAACGGCACCACCGGCTACGAGGAGGCCGCGGCCCAGGGCCTCATGGCCGGCCTGAACGCGGCCCTCAGCGCCGGCGGTGGAGCGGAGCCCTTCACCCTGGACCGCGCCGAGGCCTATATAGGTGTGCTGATCGACGACCTGGTGACCCGGGGCGTCACCGAGCCCTACCGCATGTTCACCAGCCGGGCCGAGTACCGCCTGCACCTGCGCGCGGACAATGCCGACCAGCGGCTGACCGGGCGGGGCCTCGCCCTGGGCTGCGTCGGCGCCGCGCGGCGGGCCCATTACGAAACCTGGGCGGCGACGCTGGCCGCCGGCCGCGCCCTGGCGGATTCCCTGCGCGCCACGCCGGCCACGCTGGCCGCCGCCGGCATTGCGATCAACCAGGACGGCGTGCGGCGCAGTGCCTTCGAGCTGCTGCGCTATCCGGAGCTCGACCTGGCCCGCCTCGCGGCGATCTGGCCGGAACTGGGCCGATTGCCGCCGGCGGTCGCCCGCCAGGTCGAGATCGAGGGGCGCTACCAGGGCTACCTGGCGCGCCAGGAGGCGGACATCCGCGCCTTCCGCAAGGACGAGGCCCTGGCGCTGCCGGCCGACCTCGACTACGCCCGGGTCGGTGGCCTCTCGACGGAGATTCAGCAGCTGTTAACCAAAGCGCGGCCGGCGACCCTGGGCGCGGCCGGGCGCCTGCCGGGGGTCACGCCGGCGGCGGTCCTGGCCCTGCTGCGCTTCGTGCAGAAGCGAGAGCGGGCAGGGACCGCGGCCGCCCGCGGCTCGGCGGCCTGAGCCGGCGATGCCCGGAGAGCCCCTGACGCCGGAGGCCTTCCAGGCCCGGCTGTCTGTTTCACGTGAAACACAGGACAAGTTTCGCGCTTATGCAGAGCTCCTGCGCAAGTGGAACCGGGCCATCAACCTCGTGAGCCCGACGACCCTGGACGACCTCTGGCGCCGCCACTTCCTCGACTCGGCCCAGCTGCGCGACCTCCTGCCGGACCCGCCGGCGGGCTCCATAGCCGGGGGGCCGCGGGTGATCCTCGACGTGGGCGCCGGCGCCGGTTTCCCCGGCCTGGTTCTGGCGCTGCTGGGCTGCGGCCGGGTCCACCTGGTGGAGTCCGACCGGCGCAAGGCGGAGTTCCTGCGCGAGGTGATCCGGGTCACCGGCGCCGACGCCGAATTGCATCCCCAGCGCGTCGAAACCCTCGCGCCTTTCCCCGTCGACGTGGTCACCTGCCGCGCTTTCGCGCCGCTCGACAGGATATTGGTCCTGACAGAGCCCTTCCTGCGGCCCCGGGACGGCGAAAAAACGCCTGTCGGGCTGTTTTTGAAGGGCCGGCGCGCCGATGAAGAATTGACCGCGGCGGGCAAAATGTGGAGACTGCAGACAGAGCGCTTTGAGAGCGAGACGGACCCCGAAGCCTCAATCTTGCGTCTCAGGCTTCTATCTCTTGGGGATGGAGCAACTTGAACCTACAACATATTGAAGCGACCCCGGAGCGCGGCAGCAGGACGCCGGCGCCCCTCGTCACCCGGATTCTCGCCGTCGCCAACCAGAAGGGCGGCGTCGGCAAGACCACCACGACGGTGAACCTCGCCACCGCGCTGGCCGCCTGCGGCAAGCGCGTGCTCATCGTCGACCTGGACCCGCAGGGCAATGCCAGCACCGGCCTGGGCGTCGCCGCCGACAAGCGCGGCCACAGCGTCTATCAGGTGCTGCTGGACGGCATGGCCCTGGAGGGCGCGGTCACCCGCACCCTGGTGCCGGGCATGGACATCCTGCCTTCGGGCGTCGATCTCTCCGGCGCCGAGCTGGAGCTCATCGACGTGCCGCGCCGCGAATATCGCCTGCGCGACGCCATCCAGCAGGCGCGCGGCAGCTATGACTTCGTGGTCATCGACTGCCCGCCGGCACTCGGCCTGCTGACCCTCAACGCCCTGGCGGCGGCGGACTCGGTGCTGGTGCCGCTGCAGGCGGAGTTCTACGCGCTGGAAGGCCTCAGCCACCTGATGCGGACCATCGACCGGGTCAAGCGCGGGCTGAACCCCGGGCTGTCGCTGCAGGGCGTCGTGCTCACCATGTTCGACCGCCGCAACAATCTTTGCGAGATGGTCGCCGCCGACGTCCGCGGCTACCTCGGCGACCGGGTCTACAAGACGATGATCCCGCGCAACGTCCGGGTCTCCGAGGCGCCGTCCCACGGCAAGCCGGTGCTGCTCTACGATCTGCGCTGCGCCGGCTCCCAGGCTTATGTCCGCCTGGCGCGGGAGATCCTGCAGCGCGAGAACAGCCTGCCGCCCCAGCCGGCCCTGGCCTCCTAGGTCCGGCCGGCGCGACGGGCGAGTTTGTTTCGGGATCGTAATGAGAGGGGAGGGGCGGCTGCCCGCCGGCAAGGGACCGGGGCGCCGCGGGGAGTTCGACAGATGCCGAAGTTCGACAGATGAGTGACGCGCCGCCACCGGAACACGGCAAGCGCACCAACCTGGGGCGTGGCCTGGCCGCCTTGTTCGGCGAAGAGAACGAAGACTACGCCTCCCTCGACAAGGTGCGCTCGACCAAGAGCGTGCCGATCGAGCATCTGCGGCCCGGCCGCTTTCAGCCGCGCCATCACTTCGACGAAGCCGCGGTCGCCTCGCTCGCCGAATCCATCAAGGCCCAGGGCATCCTGCAGCCGATCCTGGTGCGCCGCCATCCCGAGCGCGCCAACGAGTTCGAGATCGTCGCCGGCGAACGGCGCTGGCGCGCGGCGCAGATCGCCAAGCTGCACGAGGTGCCGGTCGTCATCCGCGACCTCACCGACGCCGAGTCCCTTGAGCTCGCGATCGTCGAGAACGTCCAGCGGCAAGACCTGACCCCGCTGGAAGAAGCGGAGGGCTACCGCAAGCTCATCGACGAGTTCCAGCACACCCAGGACGATCTCGCCCGCACCCTGGGCAAGAGCCGCAGCCACATCGCCAACACCCTGCGCCTGCTCTCACTGCCCCAGGGGGTGAAGCTGCTGCTCGATGAAGGCAAGCTGACCGCCGGCCACGCGCGCACCCTGATCGGCTGCGACGACGCCGAAGGCCTCGCCGGCCAGATGATCAAGCGGGGCCTCAACGTGCGCCAGGCCGAGCGCCTGGTGCAGAACGCCAAGTCCGGCGGCGCCCACAAGTCGGCCCGGCTCGCCGAGCCGGACACGCCGAAGGACAGCGACACCCTGGCCCTGGAGCGCGACCTCACCGCCCTGCTGGGCCTCAAGGTCTCCATCAAGTTCCAGGGCACCGGCGGCTCGCTGACCATCCACTACAAGACCCTGGAACAGCTCGACGACGTGCTGCACCGGCTGAACCAGATGCCGCCGCCGGCGGCCTGAGCGCCGCCCGAGCAAATCCAAATCGGCTGTCTATGAACGCGTTCAGCCGGCGCGGCGGCGCCGGCCCGGCGCGTTGGCGGCGATCTCCAGCAGGGCCCGCGCGCAGAGCAGTTCGGCCGGCGCGCCGCTGCGCTTGCAGGCGGCCTCGGCCTCCATCAGGCGATCCATCGCCCGCGCCAGGCCGTCCGGCCGCCAGGCACCGGCCTGCGCCTTGAAGGCGGCCGCGCTCTTCCAGAACACCGGCGGGCGCAGGCGCCGCATGGCGTCCTCGACGCCGCCCCCGCCGCCCGCACTGCCGGCGACAAAGTGCAGCCGCTGGAAATGCCGGCCTGCCGCGCGCAGCACCGTCACCGGGGCGTTGCCTTCCTGAAAGGTGCGGGCGAGCGCGCGCTCCAGCGCCGCCAGATTGCCGGCGCCGGTCGCCAGGGCGACGTCGTCCAGGCTCAGCAGGGCGGAGTCGCCGGTGCAGGCCTCCGCGTCCGCCAGCGTGACCTCGCCGCCGCCGCTGCCCTTGAACAGCAGGATCTTCTCCAGCTCGCGCCGGGTCAGCTCGCGGTCGCCGCCCAGCTGTCCGGCGAGAAACGCCACCGCCTCGCGCGCGATGCCGACGCCGGCCTCGGCGAAGAAGCCGCGCACCACCGACTCCAGGCCGCGGGCGTCGTCGTGATAGCAGGCCAGCGCCACGGCGCGCTTGTCCGCCTCGAACAGCTTGCGCAGCGTAGAGCGGGCCGGCAGGTCGTCCGCCTCCACCACGACGAAGGCCTCGCCCGGCGAGGCGGCGAGAAAATCCTTCATCACCGGCGTCTGCTTGTCGCCGGCGTCGCGTACACGTACGAAGCGGCGGCCGCCGCCGAAGGTCAGCGCAGCGGCCTCGTCGGCGAGGCGCGCCGGGTCGTCCTTCAGCTGCGCCGCAGAAATCTCGCTGACGGCGAAGGGGTCGTTGGGATCAGGAACCACCTTGGCCAGCAGGGCGGCGCTGCGCTCGCGCCTCAGGCCGGCGTCCGGGCCGTACAACAGAACCGCGCGTACGTCCGGATCGGGGTTCTGTACGAAGAGGTCCGCCTGCCGGGCCGCCAGTTTCATGCGCCTGGGCTCCGCCGCCCGCTAGCGCGAGAAATAAAGGGCCAGCCGCGTGCGGATATCGTCCGCCACCTCGCGCAACGCCCGCTCCCGCGCGTCGGCCTCCGACACCGTGGTCGCGAAGGGATTGGACAGGATGTCATAGCTGGTGGTCGATGACGACCGGCCGGTCAGCAGCGCCGACTGGCCGCCGACGGGCCGCAGGAAGAACTCGGCATGCATCTTCAGGTTCGCGCGCGTCGCCGTCTCGTCGCGGCGCACACCCAGTTCGCTCAGCGTTTCGGTGAGCTGGACCTGCAAGGTATAGCTGGGCGCCGTCGGCTGGCCCTTGGGATTCAGGCGGTCGCGCAGGAAGTTGTGCATCTGCTGGCCGGTGCGGTCGCGCAGCGGCTCCACCTCGACCGCGGCGAGGTTGGCGGCAACGGTCTCGTTGTTGGCGCCGGCGCCGTAGAGCGGCTGGAAGCCGCAACCCGCGAGTGCCAGGACGGGCAGTATCGCAGCAGTCCCTGCGGCCCGCCGCGCGAAGGCGCGCCGCGACAGCCTCCTGTTAGACCACGACATTCACGATCCGATTCTTCACCACGATCACCTTGCGCGCGGACTTGCCGTCCATCGCCCGCTGCACCGCGGGCTCCGCCAGCGCCGCCGCCGTGGCGTCGTCCTCGCCGGCGTCGACAGGCAGCGTGATTGTAGCACGTTTCTTGCCGTTTACCTGTACCGCAAGCACCGCCGTCTCGTCGCTGACCAGCGCGCTGTCGGCCAGCGGCCAGGGCTCGTCGACAAGATAATGCTGATGGCCGAGGCGCTGCCACAGCTCTTCGGCCAGATGCGGCATCATCGGGGCGATCAGGCGCACCAGGAACTCGATGCCCTCGCGCAGCGCCCAGGCGCTGCCGCCGTCGTCCGCCGCAAAGGCGCCGAGCGTATTGGCCAGCTCGTAGATCCGCGCCACCGCCCGATTGAAACGGAACTGCTCCAGGTCCTCGCCGCAGGCGGCTACCACCTTGTGCACGCTGCGGCGCAGCTCGACGGCGGCCGGCGCCAGCTCGCCGGGCTGCGCCGTTCCCGTCGCCGGCAGCTTCGCGAGATTGTCGTCGACCAGGCGCCACAGCCGCTGGGTGAAGCGCCAGGCGCCTTCGACGCCGGCATCGGTCCACTCCATGTCGCGCTCGGGCGGTGAGTCCGACAGCATGAACCAGCGCGCGGTGTCGGCGCCGTAGGTGCCGATGATGGCTTCCGGATCGACGACGTTGCGCAGCGACTTGCTCATCTTCTCGACGCGTCCGATGGTCACCGCGCCGCCGCCCTCGACCAGGCGCGCAGACCCCTCGGCGGTCTTTTCGACCTGCTCGGGGAACAGCCACTTGCCGTCGGCGTCCTTGTAGGTCTCGTGGCAGACCATGCCCTGGGTGAACAGGCCGGCGAAGGGCTCGGCAATGCCGAGGTAGCCAATCTCTTTCAGCGCGCGGGTGAAAAAGCGCGCGTAGAGCAGGTGCAGGATCGCGTGTTCGATGCCGCCGATGTACTGGTCGACCGGCAGCCAGTAGTCGACCGCCGCGCGATCCATCGGCCCTTCGGCGCGCGGGCTGCAGAAGCGCGCGAAGTACCACGAGGAATCGACGAAGGTGTCCATGGTGTCGGTGTCGCGTTCGGCCGCGCCGCCGCACTTGGGGCACTTGGTGTGCTTCCAGGTCGGGTGATGCGTGAGCGGATTGCCCGGCCGCTCGAAGGTCACGTCGTCCGGCAGCACGACGGGCAGGTCTGCGGCCGGCACCGGCTGCGCTCCGCAGGCAGCGCAGTGAATCACCGGAATGGGACAGCCCCAGTAGCGCTGGCGCGAGATGCCCCAGTCACGCAGGCGGTACTGGATGGTGCCTTCGCCGTCGCCCTGGGCTTCCAGGCGCTCGATCGCGGCGCGCTTGGCGTCGTCCACCGCCAGGCCGTCGAGGAAGTCGGAGTTGAAGGCCAGGCCGTCGTCGGTGAAGGCCTCGTCGCCGATCTCGAAGGTGGCGGGATCGGCGCCGGGGGGCAGCACCACGGGGATCACCTGCAGCCCGTACTTGCGCGCGAAGTCGAGGTCGCGCTGGTCGTGCGCCGGGCAGCCGAAGATGGCGCCACTGCCGTATTCCATCAGCACGAAGTTGGCGATGTAGACCGGCAGCTCCACCTCGGGCAGGAAGGGGTGCTGTGCCTTCAGCCCGGTGTCGAAGCCCTGCTTCTCGGCGGTGGCGATGGCCTCTTCGCTGGTGCCCAGTCGGTTGCACTCGGCGACGAAGGCCGCTGCCGCCGGGTCGTTCTCCGCGATCGCGGCGGCCAGCGGATGGTTGGCGGCGATGGCGCAGAAGGAGGCGCCGAACAGCGTGTCCGGCCGCGTGGTGAACACGGTCAGGCGCTCGTCTTTGCCTTTGATGCGGAAGCGCAGGGTGGCGCCTTCCGACTTGCCGATCCACTTGCGCTGCATGAGGCGCACCTTGTCGGGCCAGCGCTCGAGATCGTCCAGGCCGGCCAGCAGCTCGTCGGAAAAGGCAGTGATGCGGAAGAACCACTGCGACAGCTTGCGCCGTTCGATGGGCGCGCCGGAGCGCCAGCCCCGGCCGTCGATGACCTGTTCGTTGGCCAGCACGGTCTGGTCGACCGGGTCCCAGTTCACCGAGGACTCCCGGCGGTAGACCAGGTCCTTGGCCATCATCTCGACGAAGAGGCGCTGCTGGTGCGCATAGTAGCCGGGATGGCAGGTGGCGATCTCGCGGTCCCAGTCCAGCGACAGGCCCATCAGCTGCAGCTGGCCGCGCATGGTCGCGATGTTGTCGTAGGTCCAACTCGCCGGGTGCACCTTGCGCTCGATGGCGGCATTCTCGGCCGGCAGCCCGAAGGCGTCCCAGCCCATGGGGTGCAGCACGTTGAAGCCCCGCGCGCGCTTGTAGCGCGCCACCACGTCGCCGATCGTGTAGTTGCGCACGTGGCCCATGTGGATCTTCCCCGAGGGATAGGGGAACATCTCGAGGACGTAGTATTTCTCGCGGCCGGGATCCTCGGCGACCGCAAAGCAGCCGGCCTCGGCCCAGCGCCGCTGCCACTTTTCCTCGGTTTCCTTGGCGTTGTAACGGCTCATTTTCGGGGGTCGTCGGGTGGGGATGCTGGGTCAGGTTCGCAGGCTGAACGGCTGCGGCGGCGGGGACTGCCGCGCAGAACCTTTCGGCACGAGGCGGCAGCAGGACCCCTGCCGCTCGGGCGGCGGCGCCGGACTTACTGTAGCGAGGCGATGCGGAGTTCGCGGGCCTTGGTCAGAATGGCGTTTTCCACGTCGGTCTGGGTCTGCGGCTCGACCGAGGCATCCACCCAATTGCCGTTGCGCGGATCCTGTATCTGCCGGAATACCGCCGCACGTACGCCGTCGGCGCGCAGGTCGCGGCCGAGGATGTAGACGTTCAGCTTGAAGCGCTCGTTGGTCGCCTGCGGCGGCGAATACCAGTCGGTGATGATGACGCCGCCGAAGGGATCGGCCGAGGCGAGCGGCATGAAGGAGACGGTGTCGAGCGAGGCGCGCCACAGATAGGAATTGACGCCGATACCGGAATCGCCGCCGCTGGCATCCGGGCGCTCGTCGCCGCCGACGCCAATGCGGTCGTCGCCCAGGATCGAGCCGCCGGTCTGGGCGTATTTTTCTTCGGTCTCGTTGCGATACTTGGCCTCGCCGCCCAGCCCGCAGGCGGCGATGGTCGGCGCCAGGGCCAGGGCCAAAACCAGCACCGACCGGCGCCAGCCGGTCGTCTTTCCGGCAAGAGCCGTTCCAGAGGCGGATCGTTTCATCACTTCCACGTCCCTGCGTGTTGCAAACCACACCGGTTCAGCGCGCCCAGAAGCGGCGGCTGCCGGAAAAGTCTTTGACGTGTAGATATCATAGCCCCCTGGAGCGGGCAAAAACAAAAGGGAAGCCGCTCCAGGCGCTTCGGCGGCTTGCGGGAGAGGGCGGGGGCACAAACGAAAGGGGCGGCACCCGCAGGTGCCGCCCCCCTTACGACTGTAAGGTCGTGATCGGCTGGCTTAGAAGGAAACCTTCAGGCCACTGGTCAGCGACACGATGTCGTTGTCCACGGCGGACAGCGCACCGTCGCCACCTTCCTCGCCGACGAAGCCGGTCAGGAAGACCGACACGCCCGGGGCGAGGTTGTAACCGACGTTGGCCGAACCGCCCAGCAGATCGGACTCGCCGTTGATGCCGACGTCGTCGTAGTCCTGCTCGGCGTAGATGCCGTTGATCGAGAAGCTCCACGGGCCGGTCGCGTAACCGATACCGAGGTCAGCCGCCCAACCCTGGCCGCCATTGCCGTCGACGTCGTCATAGACGGCGCCGGCTGCGATGGTGAAGCCGGAGAAGCTGACCGCGAGGCCGCCACCGATGCCGTAGGCTTCGTCGCCGTCGACGGGGCCGTCGGCCTCGCCGAACGCACCAACCAAGCCGAGCTCCAGGCCGACGCCATTGAACTCGCCCTCGTAGCCGAGGCCGATGCCGATGTTGTCGTGCACGCCAGAGGCGTCCGCGCCGTGGAAGGCGTTGCCGTCGCCGCCGTCAGCGGTATCCGGCGTGTAGCTGAGGCCGGCGCTGAAGCCGTTGAAGTTCGGCGTGGTGTAGGTGATCTTCGTCGCGTCCGAGGTGTCGACGCCACCGATGAAGTCGACCGACGTACGGGTCAGACCGGTGTAGGCCGAGCTCAGGAAGTTCGAGGTGGGGTTGCCGACGCCGCCGTAATCAACGCCCGAGTTCGAGCCGTTGACCATGAAGGTGTCTTCCGCGCCGTCGTTGTTGCCGAACTCGAGCTTACCGAAGCTGCCCGACGCCCAGATGCTGTTCTCGTCGACGTTGTTGGTCACGCCGGAATCAGCCTCGAACTCCACACGGAAACCGAAGGTGATGCCGTTGTCGGCCATGATGGTGCCGTTGACGTGCACCTCGGTGTTGGTCGAGAAGGCAAAACCACGGTCCGACGAGTCGAAGTCGGAGTCGCCGCCGGAAGCCATGAACTGCTGGAAAGCAGAGAGCTGCAGCTCCTGCGCGGCAGCAGGGCTGGCCACCAGGGCCGCGGCCCCGACAATGGCGCTGCTAGCCATCAAAACGTTTTTCATCCGAAAAGCTCCAAATACGGTGTCTATTGTGGGTACCCCAAGCCACGGGATGGATTGTTGGTACTAGGCCCTGCGTCGCTTCGCAAGGGCTGGCATCGGTGTTAAGTTGTTTTTCCGACACACTGTGTTTTCGCGGCAACAGTGAAGGTTTTGGCCGAGAAGCCAAACACTTCCCAGCCCTGGCTGTGGTCTCGGGAGAACCCGAAAACACCCCACTAGCGTGCAAAATCAACTTGATTTCTCTCTTATCGGGAACCTTCTAAGCATCTTGTTAACCTTTCCCGCCGCCGCCCTTGCATCGCTGGGCACATTTGCCTAGACGGATGCCGGGAGGGTTACCGGCAGGATCAGCGGCCGGGCAAAACGACCGTCCCTGCGTCAACCACCAGCCAGAGGTCCAAGCGCCGCCATGCCAGGCATTCTATGGCTCGCGTCTTATCCGAAGTCCGGCAACACCTGGATGCGGGTGTTTCTCGCCAATCTGATTCTCGGCGAGTCCGCGCCGCTGCCCCTGCAGCGCATCAACGAGGTCTGCTCCAGCGAGCCCAACGAGATCTGGTTCAAGCCGCTGGTCAACAAGCCGGTCGCCGAGCTCAGCGAAAAGAAGATCGCCGCCCTGCGCACGAAGGCCCAGGAGCGTGCGGCGAGCCTCAACCAGAACATCATCCCGATGAAAACCCACAGCCTTCTGGGCAAGGACCATGGCTACCCGACGATCTCCACGAAGGCCAGCGTCGGCGTCATCTACATCGTGCGCGACCCGCGCGACGTGGTGATCTCGGCGGCCGACCACTACGGTCTGACGATCGACCAGGGCATCGAGATGATGGCCGACAAGGCGGCGCGCGGCCGCGGCACCCCCGGCAATACGGTGCATGAGCTGATGGGCAGCTGGTCCGATCATGTACGTTCCTGGACCCGCTGGAAGCATACGCCGCTGCTGCTGCTGCGCTACGAGGACATGCTGGCCGACTCGCTCGGCCAGCTCGGCATGGTGGCCCGCAAGCTGGGCATCACCCAGGACGAGGCGCGCATCCGCCGCGCCGTGGAGTTTTCCTCCTTCAAGACCCTGCAGGCACAGGAGGCCGAGACGGGCTTCATCGAGAAGTCCGTCAACAGCCAGCGGTTTTTCCGCTCCGGGCGCGCCGGCGGCTGGCGCGACAAGCTGACGCCGGCCCAGGCCGCCGCCATCGAGCGCGATCACGCCGTGCAGATGCGCCGCTTCGGCTACCTGCCGCCGGCCGACGCCCCGGCCGACGCCCCGGCCGACGCCGAGTCATCGCCGGAAAGGGCTTCCTGACCGTGCCGGGCATCCTCTGGCTGGCGTCCTACCCGAAGTCGGGCAACACCTGGATGCGCGCCTTCCTCGCCAATCTCATCCTCGATGCGCCCGAACCCCTGCCGCTGAAACGCATCGGCGAGGTCTGCCCCAGCGAGCCCGCGGAGATCTGGTTCCGCCCCTTCACGGAGGGCAAGCCGGTCGCCGAGCTCACCGCCGGGGAGATCGCCGCGCTGCGCCGCCAGGCACAGGAGCGCGTGGTCTCGCTGAACAAGAACGTCGTGCCGATGAAGACCCACAGCTACCTCGGCGAGGATCACGGCCACCCGATCATCTCCATGAAGGCGACCTTCGGGGCGGTCTATATCATCCGCGACCCGCGCGACGTCGCGGTATCGGCGGCCGATCACTTCGGGCGGCCGATGGACGAGACCATCGAGGTGATGGCCGACCCCCAGGCGCTGTGCAAGCGGATGCCGGGCACCATCGTCCACGAGCTGCAGAGCAGTTGGTCGAACCACGTCGAGTCCTGGACCAAGTGGAACCATCCCGGGATCTTCACGGTGCGCTACGAGGATCTGCTGGCCGATCCGGTCGACCAGTTCGGCCGCGTCGCCCGCCACTTCGGGATTTCGACCGACAAGGCACGGATCGAAAAGGCGGTGCAGTTCTCTTCCTTCAAGCAATTGCAGAGCCTCGAGGCCGAGCAGGGCTTCTCCGAGCGCTCGATCCACAGCGAGAAATTCTTCCGCGCCGGGCGCTCCGGCGGCTGGCAGGACAAGCTGACGCCGGAACAGGCGCGCCGGATCGAGCGCGATCACGCCGCCCAGATGCAGCGCTTCGGCTACCTGGAGGGCCGCGCCGCCGCGCAGAAGGACGCCGGGCGATGACCGCCGCAAGCGACGAGCCCCTCGGCTACGACCACGTCGCGGGCAATCTGGCTGAAATCCGCGCGCGCATCGCCGCCGCAGCAGCCGAGGCCGGGCGCGATCCCAAAGACGTCGCTCTTGTGGCGGTCAGCAAGACCCACCCGCCGGCCGCCGTCGAGGCGGCATTTGCCGCCGGCCAGGTCGTGTTCGGCGAGAACCGCGTGCAGGAGGCGCAGGGCAAGTTTCCGCCCTTGCAGGCGGCCCATCCCGACCTGCGGCTGCATCTCATCGGCCCGCTGCAGACCAACAAGACCAAGGACGCGCTGGCGCTCTTCGACGTGATCGAGACTGTCGACCGGCCCAAGCTGGCCCGCGCTCTCGCCAAGGAGGGCGAGAAAGCCGGCCGCCTGCCGGACTGCTACATTCAGGTGAACACCGGCGAGGAGCCGCAGAAGGCGGGCATCCTGCCGGGAGAGGCCGACGCTTTCGTCGCCGAGTGCCGCGCGCTCGGCCTGCCGCTGCGCGGGCTCATGTGCATTCCGCCGGTCGACGAGGACGCCGCGCTGCACTTCGCCTTCCTGCGCGAAATCGCGCGCCGCAACGATCTCGCGGGCCTCTCCATGGGGATGAGCGGCGACTACGAGACGGCGGTGCGCTTCGGCGCCACCCTGGTGCGCGTCGGCACCGGCATCTTCGGCGCCCGCCGTACTCCCTCTCCGACTGCTTAGTCGCAGATTCGGAACAGGCAGTCGTCGTCGAGCACGGGGTTGGTCCGCGGCATCACTTCGCGGCCGAGCAGGCCGATGAAGCGCGCGAAGCGCTCGCCGGCGGGGTCCGCGGCGGCGCCGGGCGAGCCTTCCGCGACGCCCAGTGCGGTCTCGCCCCGGCACAGGCTGGCGAGCGTACGAGTGCTGGCGGCATCGCCCGAACCGCGTACGGCATCGATGGCCTGCGTACTCATGGCGTCGCCGCAAAGCTCCTGACGGTTGAAGGACTTGGGAAGCCCGAACGCGATGCGCAGGCGGTAGGGTGCCGTACCCGCGTCCGCCGCGGCGTCCGTGTAGTTGCGCGGCAGCCAGGGCGGCCCGTACTGGCGCAGCGCCAAGGCGGCCGAGCGGCTGATGCTCTCCTGCGCCAGATTGGGCGCCGGCGCGCCGAAGGTCTCGACCAGCAGGGGCGCGCGCGACATCGCCGCGCCAAGGCTGCGCGGGTCGTAGCCGGCGGTGAAGTTGCTGTTGTAGACCACGCCGCTGCCGCCGGTCGCGCAGGCCGCCACGGCGGCCGCCAGCACCACGGCGGCGGCCGCGCCAACGGCGG
>DAIQBR010000007.1:13943-30441 GCA_036781105.1 Kiloniellaceae bacterium | reverse complement strand
GCCTGTCAGCTTCCCAAGCTGAACGCGCGGGTTCGATTCCCGCTACCCGCTCCAGCTTCCTCATTTCAGCTTCTCCCGAGCCCCGGGATCCTGGTCGTTGCTTGGCCGGGCTATCGGCGGCGGTCTGTCGCACGGGCCAATGTGGCGACTGGGCTTCGCCCGCCCTCTCGTCTATACTGCACTGCAACAAGAAGAATGTGTCCGAGGTCGCAGGAACACAGGGAGCCAAGGTTTGAGCCCGACACCGAGCGGCGAAACGCCGCCTTTCCGCAAGCTGCTGGTCGCCAACCGCAGCGAGATCGCCATCCGCGTGCTGCGGGCGGCCAGCGAACTCGGCATCCGCACCGTGGCGATCTTCTCTCACGAGGACCGCTTCGCGCTGCACCGCTTCAAGGCGGACCAGTCGTTCCTGGTCGGCAAGGGCAAGGAGCCCGTCGCCGCCTACCTCGACATCGACGACATCCTGCGCGTGGCCCACGAGGCCCGTGTCGACGCCATCCATCCCGGCTACGGCTTTTTGTCGGAGAACCCGGACTTCGCCGAGGCCTGCGGCAAGGCCGGGATCAGGTTCATCGGTCCCAAGCCGGAGGTCATGCGCGGCTTCGGCTCCAAGGTGGCCGCCCGCGCCCTGGCCGAGAAGGCCGGCATTCCGGTGATGCCGGCGACCGGCGCGCTGCCCCACGACAAGGCCGAGGTGGAGCGCCTCGCCGAAGAGGTCGGCTATCCCATCATGGCCAAGGCGAGCTGGGGCGGCGGCGGGCGCGGCATGCGCGTCATCGAGGGCCCCGGCGAACTGCACGAGCAGATCGCCGCCGGGCGGCGCGAGGCCAAGGCCGCCTTCGGCAACGACGAGATCTTTCTGGAGAAGCTGGTGCGCCAGGCGCGCCACGTCGAGGTGCAGGTCCTCGGCGATACCCACGGCAACGTCATCCACCTCTTCGAGCGCGACTGCTCCATGCAGCGGCGCAACCAGAAGATCGTCGAGCGCGCGCCGGCGCCCTATCTCAGCGAGTCCAAGCGCGCCGAGCTCTGCGATGCCGCCGTGCGTCTCGCCCAGGCGGCGAAGTACGAATGTGCCGGCACGGTCGAGTTCCTCATGGATGCGGAAACCGACAAGCTCTACTTCATCGAGGTGAATCCCCGCATCCAGGTGGAACACACGGTGACGGAAGAGGTCACCGGCGTCGACCTGGTGAAGGCGCAGATCCGCATCTGCGCCGGCGCGCGCATCGGCGAGCCGGAGAGCGGCGTGCCGCCGCAGCATCAACTGCGCCTCGACGGCCACGCTCTGCAGTGCCGCATCACCACCGAGGACCCGCTGAACAAGTTCATTCCGGACTACGGGCGCATCACTGCCTACCGGGGCGCCACCGGCTTCGGCATCCGGCTTGACGGCGGCACCGCCTATTCCGGTGCGCTCATCACGCCGTTCTACGATTCGCTGCTGGAGAAGGTGACCGCCTGGGGACCGACCCCGGCCGAGGCGACGGCGCGCATGGACCGTGCCCTGCGCGAATTCCGCATTCGCGGCGTGGCGACGAACCTGTGGTTTCTGGAGGCCGTCATCGGCCACCCGAAGTTCCAGAGCGGCGAGGCGACGACGCGCTTCATCGATTCGACGCCGGAGCTCTTCCAGTTCCATCGCCGCCGCGACCGCGCCACGCGCCTGCTCACCTACATCGGCGAGGTCATCGTGAACGGCAATCCGGAGGTCGAGGGCCGCCCGGAACCGGGCCCCCAGGTGCGGCAGGGTGCGCCGGCGACTTTGCCGGACGTGCCGGCCGCCGAGATGCTGAAGGATCCGCCGCCGGGCACCAAGCAGAAGCTCGATGAACTGGGCCCCGAAGGCTTCGCCAAGTGGATGCTGGCGCAGAAGCGGCTGCTGGTTACCGACACCACCATGCGCGACGCCCACCAGTCGCTCTTCGCCACGCGCATGCGCACCATCGATATCGCCGCGCCGGCGCGGCACTACGCCCACCTGCTGCCGGAACTCCTCTCGCTGGAATGCTGGGGCGGCGCCACCTTCGACGTCGCCATGCGCTTCCTGAAGGAAGACCCCTGGCAGCGCCTGGCCGATATCCGCGAGGCGGTTCCGAACATCCTGCTGCAGATGCTGACGCGCGGCTCCAACGGCGTCGGCTATTCCAACTATCCCGACAACGTGGTGAAACACTTCATCGCTCAGTCGGCCCAGTCGGGTATCGATCTGTTCCGCGTCTTCGACTCGCTGAACTGGGTCGAGAACATGCGCGTCTCCATCGACGCGATCCGCGAGTCCGGAAAGCTCTGCGAAGCGGCGATCTGCTACACCGGCGACCTCGCGAGCCCCAAGGAGACCAAGTACACCCTCGACTACTACGTCGGCCTCGCCAAGGAACTGGAAGCCGCGGGCGCCCACATCCTGGGTATCAAGGACATGGGCGGCCTCTGCAAGCCGGCCGCCGCGCGTCTGCTGATCGAGACCCTGAAGCAGGAGGTCGGCATTCCGCTGCATTTTCATACGCACGATACTTCCGGCATCTCGGCAGCCTCGGTGCTGGCGGCGGCGGAGGCCGGCGTCGATGCCGCCGACGCGGCGATGGACGCCATGAGCGGCCTCACCTCGCAGCCCAACCTCGGCTCGATCTGCGCGGCGCTGGAAGGCGGCGAGCGCAATCCCGGTCTCGACCACGCCAAGCTGCGGCAGCTCTCGACCTACTGGGAGGGTGCGCGGCGCTACTATCAGGCCTTTGAAAGTGAAATGCGTGCCGGTGCTTCCTCCGTGTACGACCATGGCATGCCGGGCGGCCAGTACACCAACCTGCGCGAACAGGCGCGTTCCCTCGGCCTGGCACAGCAGTGGCCGGAGGTCGAAAAGGCCTATGCCCAGGTGAACCGGATGTTTGGCGACATCGTGAAGGTGACGCCGACCTCCAAGGTGGTCGGCGACCTGGCGCTCTACATGGTGTCGAACGGCCTGACGCCTGAGGACATCGAAAACCCGAAGAAGGAGATTTCCTTTCCCGCCTCGGTCATCGCGCTGTTCCGCGGCGAGGTCGGCCAGCCTTACGGCGGTTTCCCGGAAGCCTTGCAGAAGAAGATCCTGAAAGGCGAAGCGCCGCTGACCGAGCGGCGCGGCGCGCTGCTGCCGCCGGCCGACCTCGCGGCGGTCCGGGCAGAGGCGGAGAAGAAGGCACGCCGTCAGATCAGCGAGACCGAGCTTTCCTCCTACCTCATGTATCCCGAAGTTTTCGTCGACTATGCAACACACCGCCGCGCCTACAGCGACACCTCCGTGCTGCCGACTCCCGTCTACTTCTACGGCATGGAGCCGGGCCAGGAGGTCGCGGTGGAGATCGAGCGCGGTAAGATCCTCATCGTCTCCTACCTTGCCCAGAGCGAGCCGGACGACGAGGGCCAGCGCACCATCTTCTTCGAACTGAACGGCCAGCCACGCACGGTGAAGGTGCTCGACAAGGCCATGGCCGCCTCCGGCAAGATCCGCCGCAAGGCCGACGACAGCGACCCGGCGCAGGTCGGCGCGCCCATGCCGGGCATGATCGTGAACGTCTGTGACGCCGGCAGCACGGTGAAGCAGGGCGACCGCCTGTTCACCATCGAGGCGATGAAGATGGAGACGGCGGTCTACGCCGATATGGACGGCAAGGTGGCGGAGGTCGTCGCCCACACCGGCCAGCGCGTCGAGCCGCACGACCTCGTCGTGGTACTGGAGGCGGTGTAGTTGTTTTCCCTCTTCCCTCCGTGGGAGAGGGTTGCGCAGCCTTGGTGAGCGACAGCGAGCCTAGGCGGAGCTGGGTGAGGGGGAGCGGCTGCTCAGACTGACGCCACCGGCGCCGCCGAGTCCTCGTTGAAGGCCTTCAGGGTGTGCTCGATCATCTCCGGCTTCAGGTCGCGGACGATGAAGACGAGGCGCGATTGCCGCGAGTCGTCCGGCCAGGCCTCCAGGCGGGCTGGCGGGTGGAAGACGTGCTGCACGCCGTGGATGACGATTGGATCATCTACGCCGTCGATATTGAGAATCCCTTTGATGCGCAGGATGTCGGCGCCGTAGAGGGTGATCAGCATTTCGCACCAGCAATTGAAGCGGTCCCAGTCCAGCGACCTGTCGTAGGAGACGCAGAAGGCGCGGATCGAGGCGTCGTGCCGGTTCACGTCGTGGTGATGGTGGTGGTCGTGGCCGTGTGTGTCGTAGGCCTCGGCCTTCAGCCAAGCCTGCACGTCGGTGGTCTTGGTGGTCGGGTCGTAGAGCCCGGCGTTGAACAGCAGCGCCGGATCGATCTCTCCCTGCACCACCGCGTGAATGGGCGCGGCCGGGTTCAGCTTGCGCAGCCGCGCCTCCAGGGCCGTGCGCGCCGCCGCCTCAGCAAGATCGCTCTTGGTCAGCAAAATGCGGTCGGCGACGGCGGCCTGTTTCACGGATTCCACGTGGCGGTCGAGGGTTGCCGCGCCGGTGGTGGCGTCCACCGTGGTGATGACGCCGTCCAGGCGGAAGCGTTCCGACAGAAGCGGGTCGGTCATGATGGTCTGCAGGATCGGCGCCGGATCGGCCAGGCCCGTGGTCTCGATGACCAGGCGCTGGAAGGCCGGCACCTCGCCCTTCACGCGGCGCTTGTAGAGGTCGCGCATGCCGGTGACAAGGTCACCGCGCACGGTGCAGCAGAGGCAACCGCTGTTCAGCAGCACGGTGTCCTCGGTCGCCTGCTCGACCAGCAGGTGGTCCAGGCCGATCTCGCCGAACTCGTTCACGATGACGGCGGTCTCTTCCATCGCCGGATGGGCCAGCAGGTGGCGCAGCAGGGTGGTCTTGCCGCTGCCGAGGAAGCCGGTCAGCACGGAGACGGCGAGCGCCTCTTCCGGGATCGCCAGCTTCGCGTCGCCGCTCATTCCCGGTTCGCCTCGGGCCGGCCGCGCAGGTGGTAGAGCGTCCAGATCGTCGCCGTCAGCACCAGGATGGCGCCGGCCTGGTGCAGCGCGCCGAGGGTCACCGGCACCACCAGCAGCAGCGTCGTGATGCCGAGGGCGAGCTGGATCAGCGCGAGAATGGCGAGGGCGGCGAAGCCGCCGTGCGCGGCCGGGGCAATGTCGCGGCTGAGCGACCACAGCCAGAGCGCCAGTGCCAGGATCACTGTGACGACGGCGAGCAGGCGGTGGTTGAACTGCACCGCAGCGATGTTCTCGAAGAGGTTCACGATCCACGGCGAGAGGTCGCCGTAGCCGGCGGGCACAAGGTCGCCGTCCATCAGCGGGAAGGTGTTGTAGGTGAGCCCGGCATTGAGGCCGGCGACAAAGCCGCCGGAGGCGATGGTGACCGCAACCAGGACCAGCAGCGCCAGCAGGGCGCGGCGCAGCGTCACGGCGGCGGCATCGTGGCTGCGTTCGACCCGCGGCCAGAGCACGCCGAGCGCCAGCCAGAAGAGATAGCCGTAGATGGCCAGGGCCAGGGCGAGGTGCGCGGTCAGGCGGTACTGGCTGACGTCGGTGCGGTCGGCAAAGCCCGAGGCCACCATGAACCAGCCGAGGCCGCCCTGGGCTGCGCCGAGGATGAAGGCGAAGACCAGCTTCTTGCCGAGCGGCCGGTCGATGCGACCGCGCAGCCAGAACCAGGCGAGCGGCAGCGCGAAGACCACGCCGATGAGGCGGCCCCAGAGGCGGTGGATGTACTCCCACCAGAAGATGGTTTTGAACTCTGCCAGGCTCATGCCGGCGTTCTGCTGCTGATCCTCGCGCTCCCACTCCGCCTCGCTGAGCGGCGGCAGCGCGCCGGTGACCGGGGCCCACTCCATGATCGAGAGGCCGGACTCGGTGAGCCGCGTGATGGCGCCGATGACCGCCATGGCCAGCACCATGGCGGCGCAGACGAGCAGCCAGAGGCCGACAGCGCGTGCCGGGGCGCGGCTTGTATCCGTGTCGAAAGGCTGGGTCGTGGTCGTGGACATGGAAGGGCCCGGTTGCATTGGCGTCCCGATTGGGGCTGCCGGCAACCTAATGGGCGGCGGAGGCGGCGCCAAGCCCCCTGCGACAGCGTCACGCGCCGGCAGTCGGAATGGTGGTCTCTTGGCGTCGTGGCAGGTAAGCTCGCGAAAACCCTGGGTTGAGGAGGTAAGAATGTGGGCGGGAATGAAAGCTGCAGTGCTGGGCTTGGCGTTGCTGCTGAGCGGCTGCACGGCCATGGGTGTGCCCGAGACAGACGATCCGGCCGAGAAACTGCGCCAGGCCAACAGTCTCTACGACCAGCAGGGGCGGCCATTTCCAGCGGAAAAACTGATCCAGGAAGCCATCGAGATCTACCAGGCCCGTGGCGATGATCTTGGGCTGGCGGAGGCCTATCGCCAGTACGGCTTCTTCTTCAGGTCAGAAACGGTCGGGAACAATGCGGCTCTGTATGCTTCCCAGGGATTCCTCGATCCGACAGCAACCGTCGAGAACCGTTATCAGAAATCGGCCGAGTACTTCGGCCGTGCGGGCCAGCTGTTTGAGGCGGCGGGGCAGTTCGACAGCTTGTCGAACACGCAGCTGAATGAAGGCTTCACCTATCATTTCATGAACCAGACCAAGTTGGCCTGTGCAGCCTTCGACCGCAGCCTGGAAAGCCAACGCCGCGCCGAGCGAACACAGTCCGGCGGCGCCCCCAGCCTGCCGCAAGGCTTCACCAGCTTCGACTCCTACATCGAAGCCGTAAGGCAGGAGGCAGGCTGTCCGGCCTAGCCTTTGCCCTGAACGACCTTTAATGCAGCGTCAGCAGAGCGTCGGCAAAGCGCGTCTCGGCGGGCTTGATGATGGGAATGTTGGCCACCTTCACCGAGTGCAGCGGGCCGTCCAGGTTCTTCTCCCAGAACGCCAGGAACTTGCGCAGCTCGGGATAGCGCGGAGCCAAGTCATATTCCTGCCAGATGTAGGTCTGCAGCAGGGCCGGGTGATCCGGCAGATGGTACAGAATCTCGGCTGTGGTCAGCCGATAGTCGTTAAGCTGACGAACAAGATCGCTCATCGTCCCTCCTCTCCATCCGTCCCGTAGGACCCTGATCGGGACCAAGCTTGCCCACCTGTTGGAAAAATCTCAACAGGATAAGCTTAAGAAAACAATAACTTAGCAGCCCAGGTTGGAGAGTGCTGCCACTATTGGCGGGCCCCCGAAATCAGGCCCCGGCGGTGGGAGAGGAGGTTTTGTCCAGGAATTACAGCCGCATGTAGCGGGCCCGGGCGCCACGCTCGATGGCGGCGGCGGGCAGGCGGCCGACCGAGAGGCGATAGCGCAGCATCTCCAGCAGGCGCAATTCCTCCTGGGTGGCCGCGCCGTCGGCAGCCGCGACGTCGAGGGCGACGGCATAGGCCGTCTCCTTCAGCTTGGCGGGCAGATCGGCGACGATCTTCTTGATCACCTTCTCCAGGCCGTCGTCCTCCGACAGCAGTTCGGCGCAGGCCTGGGCGTCCTTGGTCAGCTTCTTGCGGTCGTAGTCGGCGAAGACCGGCAAGTGCGAGACGATCTCCCCGATGGTGCTGAGTTCAGAATCGGTCATGTTGCGGTCGGCCGCGGAGACCAGGACCATGGTGTAGACGAGGGCCGTGTGATGCTCGGACATTGCGTCTCGCTCTTGCTGTGCTGTCGGATCGGGGCCATCCCCCAGGCAGCCGGGAAGGGCAGCAGGGAAGGGCGACCGTGAAGGCGGCAGAGACTAGGCAGGCCCGCCCTGTCAGGTCAAGCGGGGTCAGGTCAGGCCGGCATGCCGCCGCGGCAGTGTCGGCGTTTGCGCGCAGAAGGGTTGCGGTCTTTGCGCTCGACAGCGCCGCGCCGCGCGGGCTAGACCGCCCGCATGGGTCCCATCCTCAACGTCGTCTTCCCGATTTTCGCGATCATGGCCGCCGGCTACGCCGCCG
Source organism: Kiloniellaceae bacterium (assembly GCA_036781105.1). Lineage (GTDB taxonomy): Bacteria > Pseudomonadota > Alphaproteobacteria > Kiloniellales > Kiloniellaceae > Pelagibius. The sequence continues at coordinate 22,563 of DAIQBR010000007.1, read as the reverse complement.
GGCGCTTCCGCCTGCTGGGCAGCGAGAGCAGCGAAGCGCTGAACCGCTTCGTCTATTTCGTCGCCCTGCCGGCGCTGTTCTTCGTCTCCATGGCGCGGGTCTCGCTGGCGGAGGTTTTCAACCTGCCCTTTCTCGGCGCCTATGGCGGCGGCGCGGCGGCGACCTTCGTGATCGCCGTCGTGGTGGCGAAAGTTGCCTTTCCCAACCGCCTCGGCGCCCTCGGACTGGCCGGTCTCTCGGCGATCTTCGCCAACACCGGCTACATGGGCATTCCGCTGCTCATGCTGGCCTATGGCGAGGCCGGCATGCTGCCGGCAATCATCTCCACCATTCTCAACGGTGCCGTCATCATGGCCTTCGGCATCGTGCTGCTGGAGCTCGACGTACACCAGGGCGAGGGCAGCCTCACGGTGGTGAAGAACGCCCTGCGCGGCGTGGTGCGCTCGCCGCTCGTCCTTTCCGCTGTTGCCGGCCTCCTGGTTTCCGGGCTGGAGATACCGCTGCCGCAGGCGCTGGGCACCTTCTGCGACATCCTCGGCGCCTCGGCGGGCCCCTGCGCCCTCTTCGCCATCGGCCTCTTCATGGTCGGCAAATCGCCGACCGCCGGCGCGATGGAGGTTTCCTGGCTGGTCTTCCTGAAGCTCCTGGTGCAGCCGCTGATCACCTGGCTGCTGGCTTTTCATTTTTTCACCATGGAGCCTGTCTGGGCCGCCGGCGCGGTCATTCAGTCGGCCCTGCCGACGGGCGCGCTGGTCTTCGTGCTGGCGCAGCAGTACGGCATCTACGTGCAGCGCTCGACGGCGGCCATCATGGCCTCGACGGTGATCTCCCTGGTGACGCTCTCGGCGCTCTTCGTCTACCTCGGCATCGGCTGATGCTGCCCGCGCCCGCGCGGCAGCGCGCGCATTCCCGCCTTTGACGCCTGGCGGGCGCCGAGAATCGTATCCAGCGCGCTCGAGAGAGTCGCATGGCGGAAGACGAAGCCGGCGGCCTCGGCTTTCGCCGGCATGACACGCTGGCCGCCCAGCAGGACCTCTTCCGCGAGATCGCCGGCAGCCATCCGCAGCAGGCGGGCCGGCAAGACAAGGAAGCTGGGACGCCCGAGAGCGCGTGCCAGGGCCCGCGTGAACTCGGCGTTACGTACCGGGTTGGGTGCGGTCGCGTTCACCACGCCGCTGTAGCGCGCGTCGCCGAGCGCGGTAAGGATGAGGCGCACGAGGTCGTCGCGCTCGATCCAGGACATCCACTGCTGGCCGTCGCCCAGGCGCGCGCCAAGCCCGAACTCGAAACTCGGCAGCATTGACGCTAGCAGGCCGCCGTCGCGGCCCAGCACCAGACCGATGCGCAGGCGCACGACGCGCAGGCCGAGATGTTCGGCCTTGCGCGCTTCCTGTTCCCAGCGCACGCAGACCTCCTGGGTGAAGCAGACGCGGGCCGTTGCGGTCTCGGTCAGGACCTCGTCGCCGCGCAGGCCGTACCAGCCGACCGCCGAGGCGCTCACCAGCACTGCCGGCTTCTGCTTGCGCTCGGCGATCCAGTCGACCAGGCGCCGCGTGAGGCCGAAACGCGAGGCATGGATGCGCGCGCGGCGCGCCTTGGTCCAGAGTCCGCCGGCCACAGGCTCGCCGGCGAGATGCACGATGGCGTCCAGCGGTGTCTCGTCGGCAATCTCCGTGAAATCGCTGACGAGGCGCAGCGGCGTCGGCAGGTCGGCCGCCTTCTTCGGGTCACGCGTCATCACCGTGACGTCATGGCCGGCGGCGATCAGCGCCGCGACCAGGCGTCTGCCGACGAAGCCGGTGCCGCCGGTCACCAGGATGTGCTTCGGCGTTTCCCGCGCGCCGATGAGATCCTGCACATCAGTGGCCGGCAGCCGCTCCAGGCGCCGCGCGGCAGCCATGTCGCGCAGGCCGAAGAGGGCGACGCCGGCGGCGGCCAGCGTGAGGAAGTAGCTCCACAGCCCGTGGTTCACGATGTGAATCGCGCTCGGCAGCGTCGACAGGGTGACCAGCGCAGGCACGAGAAGCGCCAGCACGGCGCCGTAGGTCACGGCGAGTAAGGCGTGGAGAACGCGCTCGCTCTCCGGCAGCTTGCGGCTGCGGTCCTCCTCGACGAAATCCCACAGCGTGACGACCACCTCGACGGCCAGCACGGCAATCAGGGCCACCGCAAAGAGGCCCTGCGGCTTTGTCCAGCCGAGGCAGAGGAAGATTGCGGCATAGATCAGGTTGCGCGCCGCGTGCAGCCACAGCTCGCGGCGCTGCGTCGGCCGCCAGGCCAGGCGCTCCTGCATTTCGTGGTGGAACACCAGATCGAAAGCGCCGAAGGCGAGCAGCAGACAGATCAGAGTGGCGAGCAGGGGGCTGTACATGGCCACGGGTCCTTCCTGGGAGCGGCGGCGCCGTCGTCGCACCGCGTGTCGTTGAACTGCGAGACCTGGTGCAGCAGCTCGCCGAGCCAGGGGTGGGTGAGCTGCAGGGTGAAGGCAAAGCGGCCGCCGCCCAGGTCGTCATGGCCGATGACCATGCGTCCCGGCGTCAGCCAGTCGGGCAGCGCGAGGCGCCAGCCGAAGGCGGTAAGGAAGTATCCGGCGCTGCGGAACCGCAGGCCGCCGTTCTCTTCGTGCAGAGTCAGCGCCACGCCGACACCGTAGCCGACGTATTCCTCCAGGCCGGTGGGTCCGGCAAAGCGCTTCGCCGAGTGCACGATCTGCGGAAAGCCCCGGCGCCAGGCATAGAGCCGCGTCCAGTGCTGGCCCTCGCTGCCGCAGTCGGCGGTCAGTGCCACCACGGCGGCCTCGCCGCGGGCCTTCGGCTCCAGCGGCAGGGGCGAGCCGATGAGCCGGGCGGCCTGCACCAGCAGGCGGCCGGCAAGGTTCATCCGGGTTTCGGTGATCTCGCCCTGGTAGACGACGCTCTGGCCGAAGGCGAGGCGCTTGGCGAAGCGCCGCCTGACGGCGGGCGCCAGGGCGTTCCAGGCATGCTCGCCCATCAGATCGCGGTAACGCCGGTCGCCGTCGGCGGGGCCGGGCCGGCAGGGCTGGCGGCGCAGGCGCGCGGCGGGCAGCTGCGCGCGGGAAGTTGGCACGGCGACGGGGGCGGCGGGAAAGCAGTTTGCGGCAAATGCCATCTTTTTATTCCGTTCTTTCTGTTGAGACAGAAATTATCAGGCAAAAAAGAGAGGCTCAGGCCTCCTTGGGCGCGTCCTTGGCGTCGCCGCGGCCCTGCTTCACGGCGGAAATGAAGTTCACGATGCGGCTGCCCATCTTCAACAGGGCGAAGACCTTGGCCTTGGGCAGGCAGATCATCTGGCGGTACCAGCTGTCGGCGGTCTCCATGAAGTCGAGCATGGCCTCCAGGCGCTTCTGCGCCACCGGGCCGACCTGCGAATCTTCCCGGCCCTGGCTGACGCAGCGCCGCAGCACCACGGTCGCCGGGTCGATCTCCCGCTCCTTGCGGCTCTCGGCGATGCGCAGGACCATCTCCCAGATGTCGGTCTCGGCGACGAAGTGGTCGCGGCGGTCGCCAGGGACCGGCGTCCGCTCGATGAGGCGCCAGTCGACCAGCCATTTCAGGGAGTTGGAAACGTTGGACCGCGCGATGCCCAGGCAGTGAGCAATCGCTTCAGCGTTGAGCGGGTGGTCGCTGAGATAGAGCAGCGCCTGGATCTGCGCGATGGAGCGGTTCACGCCCCACTGTCCGCCGAGATCGCCCCAATGCAGGATGAACTCCCGCAAAGCCGGCGGCATCTGATCTATCTTTTCGAGTGTTTCTGTCATAACAGAAATATAGGAAATAACGGTGCTTCTGTCAAGCTGGCCGAGCAGGCGGCCGGGCTGTTGCGGGCCTCATCTCCGCAGGTATTGCGGAAAGCGCGGCGGGCGGCATTGGGGGGCACCGCCCGCCGCAGGGCCTCCGGCGAGAGAACAGGGTTCTAGGTCTCGTCGCCGGAAGCGGGCGCTCGCTTGCGGCCAGTCACCATGGCGCGCGCGAGGTTCTCGTGGTGTTTGAGGGAGGCGAGGATCACGCCTGCGACATGCAGGCTCACAAGGATCAGCAGAAGGTTGGCCAGCACTTCGTGGGTTTCTTCAACCCAGTCCTCGCCCCAGAACATATCCAGGGTGCACATCCAGCCGGTCAGGCAGAGGGCGGCCAGGGTGACGATCAGCACCACGATCATCGCGCCGCCGGCCGGGTTGTGGCCGAGATAGCGGGTATCCCGTCCGGACAGCAGATCCTTGAGGTAGGCGACGACGGCGCCGGGCGCGCGCACGAACTGGGCAAAACGCGCATAGCGCGGCCCCACGAGGCCCCAGACCACGCGAAAGGCGATCAGCGCCGCCGCCGCGTAGCCGGCCCAGATGTGGAGGTCATCCCACTCGTCGGCGCTGATCCAGGCCACCGCAAAGCTGGCCACCAGCGACCAGTGAAAGACGCGGACCAGGGGGTCCCAGACCCTTACCGTCGCCGCCATGACCTCAGCTCTCCGACTTCGACTTTACCACGGTGAAGGTCTTGGGGTCGAAGTAGGCCTCCATACGCTGGCCCTTGCCATCTGTGCCGTAGACCTCGTAGCAGCCGTCGTCGACCTTGATCTTGCGGATTTTCCAGCCCTCGCCCTCCAGCTTCTGCTGCAGGGCCGCCTGCGGCTGCCACTGCGCCTGGGGTACGGCGCACTTGTTGGATGCCTGTGCACTACCGGCGACAAGCGGGAGAGCGAGCGCGGCAACGGCAATGATCGATTTCATAGCAGTCCTCTTCTGAACTTTGGGTTTGGCGATGCCGCATTTTTTGCCACGGCCCGCTGACCGCAAACTGAATGCCAATGAATTCTTCTGTCAGCTTGGCGTAAGCTCGCCGTGGGAAGCCCTCGGTCTTCCCAAAAAGACAGATGCGGATGGGCAGGACAGGAGCGGATGCGCGTACTGCTGATCGAAGACGAACCCTACCTGGGCCAGGCGGTACAGGAGCAGATCGCCGCTGACGGCCATGCCGTCGACTGGGTGAAGCGCCTGGACGAGGGCGAGGCGGCCCTGCGCGCCGTCGACTATGGCCTTGTGCTGCTCGATCTGCACCTGCCCGACGGGCGCGGGCTCGACCTGCTGAAAACCATGCGCCGCGGCGGCGACAAGCGCCCAGTTATCATTCTCACCGCGCGCGATCAAGTCAGCGACCGAATCGACGGCCTCAACGCCGGCGCCGACGACTACCTGGTGAAGCCCTTCGATCTCACCGAACTGAGCGCCCGGGTCATGGCGGTGTCGCGGCGCTACGCCGGCAACCCCAATCCGCTGATCGTCTTCGGTGACGTGAAGATCGACAGAGCGGAGCGCCGTGCCTGGCGCGCAGACACACCGGTCGACCTCACCAAGCGCGAATGGGCGATCATGGACCTCCTGACCCAGCGCGCCACCGCGGTGGTTTCCAAGGAGCAGATCGAGGAAGCGCTCTATGCCTTCGGCTCCGAGATCGAAAGCAATACCGTGGAAGTGCACATCAGCCGGCTGCGCAAGAAACTCGGCCGCAACGCCATCGATACGCTGCGCGGCGTCGGTTATCGTCTGGGCGCGACTTGAGCGTGTCCCGGGACAGTGGCGCGGGCCCCTGGAGCATCGCCCAGCGGCTCAGTGCTCTCCTGACCGTCGCAATGGCTGCGTTGTGGCTGGTGGCGGTAATCGCCGCTGCGGCCGTGGTCAGGCATGAAACCAACGAGGTCTTCGACAGCGCGCTGCAGGAAATCGCACAGCGCCTGGTGCCGCTGGTAGTTGCTGGGGTCGGCGAGGACGATGAAGATGAAGAAGATGATGAAGATGAAGAAGAAGAGACGCACAGGCGGAAAACCCGGGTGATCGAGGAAAGTTTGGATTTTGCCGAGCATGAAGAATACCTCGTCTACCAGGTCCGTGACGCCGAGGGCCACGTGCTGCTGCGCTCGCATGATGCGCCGGAGACGGCTTTTCCAGTGGCGCTCAGGCGTGGCCTTACCGAGGCCAATGACTGGCGCTTCTTCACCGAACGCTACGCCGCCGCCGAGCTCTATGTTCAGGTCGGTGAGCCGCTGGCGCACCGCCGTGAGGCGATTTACGAGACTCTCGTCGGCCTCATCGCACCGCTGGCCTTGCTCATCCCGTTCGCTGGCTTCGTCATCTTTTGGACGGTGCGCCGCAGCCTGGCACCTCTGAGCGCGGTGCGTGCCGAGCTCGATGCCCGAGGTGGCGCCAATCTCACGCCGATTTCCAGCGATGCCATGCCGAAGGAACTGGCGCCGATTATCCAGGACGTGAACCACCTGCTGGCGCGCCTGGGCAAGGCGCTGGAAAGCGAGCGCGCCTTCGCCGCCAACTCCGCACATGAGCTCCGTACGCCGGTGGCCGCTGCGCTGGCGCAAACTCAGCGCCTCGCCGCCGAACTGCAGGGGGCACCGCAGCGGGCCTCGGAGCGCACCAGGATTGATCAGATCGCCGCGACCCTGCATCGCCTCGGCGACCTGGTGGAAAAGCTGCTTCAGCTCGCCCGGGCCGAGGCGGGCATCGCGCTCAGCCGCGATCCCGTCGACGTCATGCCGGCCCTGCGTCTGATCATTGACGAGCTGGCACGACGTGGCGGAATCGGGGCTCGGCTCGATTTCGACGATGGCGGTTGGCAGCGCCTCATGGCGCGCACCGACATTGACGCCTTCGGCATCGTGCTGCGCAACCTCATCGACAACGCGTTGCATCACGGCCGAGAGGGCGGCCCGGTTGCCGTCTTTCTCGACGCCGAAGGCGCGATCCATGTGCGCAACGAAGGCGCGGTAGTGCCGCCCGCACAGCTTGCCAAGCTTACCGAACGTTTCGAGCGCGCCGGTGCCGCGGCGCCAGGCGCCGGCCTCGGTCTCGCGATCGTTGAGATGATCCTGGCGCAGTCCGGCGGCAGGTTGACGCTGCACTCACCCGCGCCGGGGCGCGGCGACGGCTTCGAGGCGGTGCTGCGACTTGATCTTGGCGAGCGGGCTGAGGTTCAGCCAACGGCCTAGCGCCTTGCGGGCCCTGGCGGTGCCGATGGCCTCCAGGCGGCCGCTGGAGAGTGCGCGGATCAGCGTCAGGTCGCCGCGCACCACGTAGATCATGTCCGGCAGGGTGCAGGCGAGGTAGAGATCGACCTCCAGGCCGGGGTCTTCCAGGCAGAGCTCGCAGCCGTCGTCGCGGTTCACGAACCACCACAGGCGCTTGTCCTTCGGCTGGTCGGTGAACTCCACCCGCACCAGCGAGGGCGTCTTGCCGAAGGCGGCGGGATCGGCGGAGCGCTCCAGCGACCACAGCAGCAGGCCCAGGTCGATCTCGCCCTTCACCAGCTGGCGCCGCGACCAGCGCTGGCCCCAGGTACCGAGCGCGATGACCAAGGGCACGAACTCGCGGCCCGGCTCGGTCAGGTGATAGGTCTTGCCGCGGCCGGACTTCGCTTTGCGGGTCTCGACGATGCCCTCGGCCTCGAGCTGCTTCAGGCGCTTCGACAGCAAGGTGGGCGACATCAGCGGCACGCCGCGCTGCAGTTCGGAGAAGCGCGTGGCACCGGCGGCAAGATCGCGGACGATCAGTGGTGTCCAGCGCTCGCAGAACAGCTCCGAGGCCTTGGCGACGGGGCAGAACTGTCCGTAGCTCTTCATGGCCTGCTCCTTTTTCGCAGACGTCAGTTTAGCACCCGCCTGCACTCCGCTGAACTACACTTTGTGGACTATCCGCGCGCATCGTGCCGCGGGCAGCATGGCGCCCCCATCGGTGAACGAAGGAGGCACAGCGATGCAAGCGACCGACACTGGACAGCTCACCGGCTCCGCCGCAGAGGTCTACGAGGAATTCTTTGTGCCAGCGCTCTTCGGCGAATGGGCGCCGCGTCTCTGCGATGCCCTCGGCGTCGGCAAGGACACTCGCGTGCTCGACGTCGCCTGCGGCACCGGCAGCTTCGCCCGCGAAGCTTTGCGGTGTGGCGCGACAGTTACCGGCGTCGACCGCAATCCCGGCATGCTGGCCGTGGCGCGGCGAATGGACGGCGTCATCGACTGGCGCGAGGGCTTGGCGGAGCAACTTCCCTTCGAGGACGGCAGCTTCCAGGCGGTGGGCAGCCAGTTCGGCCTCATGTTCTTCGAGGACCGCGCGAAGGCGCTGGCGGAGATGTGGCGGGTGACACGGCCCCGGGGCGCAATGGGAGTTATCGTGTGGGACGCGCTGGAGCGCACGCCCGGCTACCGCGCCATGGTCGGCCTGCTGCAGCATCTCTTCGGCGACGACATTGCGAACGGCCTGCGCGCGCCCTTCGTGCTCGGCGATCCCGGCGAGGTGCGGGAACTCTTCGAGGCCGCCGGCATTCCCGACGCCAGGATCGAGACCATTATCGGCGAGGCGCGCTTTCCCTCAATTGCCGACTGGGTGCGCACCGACGTGAAGGGCTGGACTCTGGCCGATGCAATCGACGATGCGCAGTACGCCCGGCTGCAGAAGGAAGCGCAGAAGGAATTGGCCGGCTTTGTGAAACGCGACGGCAGCGTGCGCTTCGACTCCCCGGCCCACATTGTCACGGCAGTGAAGGTCTAGGGCGTCGGATCCGTGCCGAGAAAGTCGCGTACGGCAGCCACCGCATCCGCC
>DAIQBR010000007.1:10074-13933 GCA_036781105.1 Kiloniellaceae bacterium | reverse complement strand
CCTGTACCCACGAACGCCTTTACCGTCGCCACCGCTTCCGCCAATCCCACTCGCTCCGCCGTCACCTCCGGCGGGAAGGCGTCGAGCAGGCGTGAGGGTAAGGGGTCGAGCAGCACGAAGACGCCGTGGTCGTCGGCGCGGCGGATGAGCCGGCCGTAGGCCTGGCGCAGCTTCAGGCGGGTCAGGCGCTCGTCGTAGGCGCGGCCGCCGAAGGCCGTGCGGCGCGCCTTGTGGATGATGTCGGGACGCGGCCAGGGCACGCGGTCGAAGGCGATGAGACGCAGCGCGCGGCCCGGCACGTCGACGCCGTCGCGCACTGCATCGGTGCCGAGCAGGCAGGAGTCTTCCTCGGCGCGGAAGATGTCGACCAGCGTGCCGGTGTCGAGACCGTCGGTGTGTTGGCTGTAGAGCGTGATACCGGCGTCGGCCAGCGGCCGGGCGATCTGGCGCTGCACCGCGCGCAGCCGCGCGATGGCGGTGAAGAGCCCCAGCGCGCCGCCGCCGGAAGCGAGAAACAGCGCGCGGTAGGCGGCGGCGAGCTGGTTCAGGTCGCCGCGCTTCAGGTCGTGCACGATGAGGATGCGCGTCTGCTTCGCGTAGTCGAAGGGCGAGGGCAGCGCGTGACGCGATACCTTTGCCGACATGTGATTGATCCCGAGGCGCGCCTCGGCCGCCGCCCAGGCGCCTTCGCCGTGCGCTTCTTCGCCGTCGGTCTGCTTCGTGCCGCTGTTGTCGGTCAGCGTCGCCGAGGTGATCAGCATGCCGTGAGCGCTTTGGCCCAGGCTGGCGGCGAAGGGCCTGCTGGGGTCGATCCAGTGGCGATAGAGCCCGACGTCGATGTCGCGCCCCTCGATGCGCTCCACGGCGAACCAGTCGCAGAACTCCGGCGGGGTTTCCTCGTCCAGCGCCAGCAGCATGTCGCGCCAGGCGGCGAGCGGCAGGATGGCGCGGGTGTCGAGGCTGCGCGCCGCCGCTTCGATGCGTCGCCGCGTGTCGCTGTCCAGGCTTTCCGATTCCGCGTCGAGGCGCGCCAGCAGCAGGCGGCGCAGTTTCTTCAGGGGCTCGGCCAGGGCCGCGAGGTCCTCGGCAAGAATCTCGGCGGCGTCGAGCAGGCCGTCGACCGGCGGATGCGCCGGCGCCTCCAGGCTGTAGGGCTGGTCCTGGCTCGCCGCGCGGGCATAGACCTGACGTCCGGCCAGGGCAAGGAACCGCTCCATGGCGCCCTCGGGCCGGCCTTCCTCGACGCGCTGGCGCCAGCCTTCGCCGGCCAGCACGCGGGCCTTGCGCAGTGCTTCGTCGAGCGCCTCGCTTGCCTGATCGTCGCTGCCCAGCAGATCCTCCAGGCGGCGCTGCAGACCGCGCATGCGGCTGGCGGCGCGCCGCCCGCCCTCGCCGCCGAGCAGCCAGCGGCGCAGTTCGCGACTTTCCAAACCGCTGAGATGTGCGGCGAAGGCGCTGTCGGCCGCCTCGAAAAGCTGGTGGCCCTCGTCGAAGACGTAGCGCAGCGGCAGCTGGCCGTCGTCGCCGCCGCCCATGGCCGCCTGGATCATTACCAGGGCGTGGTTGGCGATGACGATCTCCGCCTGGCGCGCGGCGCGCACCGAGCGCTCGATGAAGCATTTCTTGTAGTGCTGGCAGGCCGAGTAGATGCACTCGCCGCGGCGGTCCGCCAGGCCCAGCGTGCGCGGCGCGCCGAAGAGGTCGGCCAGCCAGCCCGGGAAATCGCCGCCAACCATGTCGCCGTTGCGGGTGCGCGCGGCCCAGCGCGCCATGAGCCCCAGCGGCACCGCATCCTGCTGGCGGCCCTGGGCGACGGCTTCGGCGAGGTTCAGCAGGCAGAGATAGTTCTCCCGCCCCTTGCGGATCACCACCTTGCGCGCGCGCTCGCGCGGCTCGGGGAAGAGGCGCGCCAGTTCGTCGTCGACCTGACCCTGCAGGTTGCGGGTATAGGTGGAGACCCAGACGGCGGCATTGTTGCGCTCCGCCCAGAGGCTGGCCGGCGCCAGATAGCCGAGTGTCTTGCCGGTGCCGGTGCCGGCCTCGGCCAGCACCACCTGCGGCTCGCCCTCGACCTCGCGGGGCGCGAAGGCCGCGGCCGCGGCGGCGGCATAGTCGGCCTGCTGCGGGCGCGGTTCGGCCTCCTCATCGAGAATGCCGGCGAGCCGCGCGCGGGCGTCTTCGGGCGACACCGGCACGCTGCCCGGCGCGCCGCGCGGGGGCCGCTCCTCCCAGTCGGGCAGGCGTTCCCAGACCCGGAAGCCGAGGTGGCGTTTGGGCAGCGGGCTGCCGTCTTCGCCGAACCCGAGGGCGTGAACCACGAAGGGCCCCCAGAGCCAGCCGGCCTGGGCCAGCAGCCAGGCCATGCCGGGGGCGTCGCGGTCGCCCCCTAGAGCGGAGGTGCCGCGCGCGGCCAGCTCGGCCAGCAGGTGACGGGCGAGGCCGGGCAGGGCGACGGCGGCCGCCTCGCTGTCGGCCGGCTTCGGGGCGCCGAGGGCCTGGGCGAGGCCGGTCGGCGTCGGTGCGCAGAAGCTCGCCGGCCGCACGAAGGCGAAGAGTCCAGCAGGTCGAAGGCGGGAAAGGGCTCCGTCGCCAGGCGCCGCGCCGTGGCGCGGGCATGGACCAGCAGGGGCGGGGCTGCATGCGCCCGCCGCGCCGCCTCAGCCGGCGGCAGGGTCACCACCTCGCCTTCGTCCGGGTCGATCCACACGGCCTGACCGATGCCGGCGACCAGAACCGGGGCGGCGGGCAGCCGGAGGCTGGAAGCTGGGGAGGGCGCTGGGGATGCTTCGCCGGGAAGCGACGTAGAATTCATCGCCGGACTATAACGGGAACACGCAAGCCACGTCATGCCGATATGGCGGCGCGGTGTTCGGGGGGTGGTATCATGGTCGGCGAGCCCCGGGACCAAGACAGGCGCCGGCTGTAAGGAGTGGGATGAGTTTTGCCGTTTCGCCGGACAGCGGCCGTGGCAGGGACGCGCACGTGAGCGAGGGAGATGCCGACCTGGACTCCCTCCTGGCGGGCGACAAGTCGGCCTGGGACCGCTTCGTCGCGCGCCACGCGGCGGTGATCTTTGCGGCGGTACGCCGCCGGCTGGTGCCGGCCGGCCGTGTCGCCGATGCCGAGGACGTGGTGCAGGACGTCTTCGTGAAGCTGTGCCAGAACGATTTCCGGCTGCTGCGCCGCTATGATGCCGCGCGCGCCAAGATCACCACCTGGCTCACCGTAATTGCCAACTCGGCGGCGGTTGACCACCTGCGCCGCCTGCGCCGGCGCACCGAGGACATCGAGGCCATGCCGGAATCGATCCTCGCGGTCGATCCGGTGATCCACGAGAAGGTGAAGATCCCCGAGGGCATGCTGTCGCCACGCCAGGCCCTGGTGCTGGAACTGCTGTATCAGCGCGACATGACACCGGGTGAGGCGGCCGAGGTCATCGGCATCGATCCGCAGACGGTGCGCTCCATGCACCACAAAGCACTGGTGAAGCTCCGGGCGCACTTCCAGGCCGAGCTGGACGAAGATGGTTAACGGCCCGGAAACCAAGCGGCGGGGATGAAGCGGCAGGCCGCCGCGTAGAGGCATTCGAGGGGCGTAGAGGGTGAGTGACATGAGCGAAGAAAACGAAAAGAGCAAGCAGGGCGCCGCCCTGTGGCGCCGGGCCCGTGAAGGCTGGCAGCCGGTGGCCGACGACGAGGCGCCCGAGGCCTCGCTGCTTGCGGGCTACCTGGATGGTGAGCTGAGCGAAGAGGAGGCCGCGCGCCTGGAGGCACGCCTCGCCGCCGACCCGGCGCTGCTCGATGAATTGCTGATGCTGCGCGCCGGCCTGGCGGAGGTGGCGCAAGCGGCACCTGCCGGC
>DAIQBR010000007.1:7965-10006 GCA_036781105.1 Kiloniellaceae bacterium | reverse complement strand
CGTTGAGACTGCCCAGGCCCCGCTGATCGAGCGTTTGTTCGGCGCCTGGCTGCGCCCGGCGGTGCCGGCGGTCGCGGCCCTGGCGCTGCTTGTGGCTTTCGCCGGCGCCTTCGAACTGGGCCGCTATCAGGGTGAACGGCTGGATGCGACGCAGACCGCCGAGGTGAGCGACAGCGACGTGCCGGTCGACCTGCTGATGGACGGCCTGCTGTGAGTTTCAGGGGTGGTGGGTTCATTCGAGAAAGCAAAGACCATGCGTAGCAAAATCCTCTGGATCCTCCTTGCCGCCTCCCTGGCGCTGAACGTGTTCTTCGTGGGCATGTTCTGGCCACGCCTCATGGGCCACGGCCACCCGCACGAGCGGCCCGACCCGGTCGCCATGGCGGCCGAGGACTTCGCCCTGGACGACCGCCAGCTTGCCGCGCTGCAAGACCTCCGGGCCCGGATTGCCGCCCGCCGCGACGAGCGGCGCGACAACCGTGGCGGGTTCCGTAGCCTGATCGTCGAGGCGCTGCGCCAGCCGGCGTTCGACCGTGCCGCCCTGGCCCAGGCGCTGGACGCCAGGCGCGAAAGCGGCGGCGACATGGTGCTCGACATGACCGAGGATCTGCACGGCTTCCTCGCCGGCCTCAGCGCCGAGCAGAAGGCCGACTTCCTGGCCCGCGCCGAGCAGGACCGCGATTTCCTGCGCCGGCTGCTCTTCCCGCCACGCCCGCGCAAGGACCGCGGGCCCGGCTGAAACCCGCCAGATCCGCCGGAAACGCAGGCTCGGCCTGCGTCTCCCGGCGTTGACGCTCGCCCGCTCGCGGCCTAGTGTCCGCCGCACTTGAGGCCCCCTCCCAGTCCAACAAGGGGGGCGGGCGGCCTCTCCCGTCACATCGAGCGGTACCATGACGAGTGAAAGAGACCTGGCCCAGGGCGCCCGCGCCTGGCCCTTCGAAGAAGCGAGACGAGTCCTTCAGCGCATCGACGGGAAGGCGCCTGAAAAGGGCTACGTCCTCTTCGAGACCGGCTACGGGCCGTCGGGTCTGCCGCACATCGGCACCTTCGGCGAGGTGGCGCGCACGACCATGGTGCGCCAGGCCTTCCAGCGCCTCTCCGACGTGCCGACGCGTCTCTTCTGCTTCTCCGACGACATGGACGGCCTGCGCAAGGTCCCGGACAACATCCCCAACAAGGAGATGGTGGCCGAGCACCTCGGCAAGCCGCTGACGCAGATCCCCGATCCCTTCGGCACCCACGAAAGTTTCGGCCATCACAACAACGCGCGCCTGCGCGGCTTTCTCGACACCTTCGGCTTCGAGTACGAGTTCCAGTCGGCGACGGACTGGTACACCTCGGGCCGTTTCGACGAAGCATTGCTGCAGGTGCTGCGCCACTACGAGGCGGTGAAGAACGTGGTGCTGCCGACGCTCGGGAGCGAGCGCCGCGAGACCTACAGCCCCTTCCTGCCGCTCTGCCCCAAGACCGGCCGCGTGCTGCAGGTGCCGGTGCTGGAGGTGAACGCCGAAGCGGGCACCATCGTCTATCAGGACGAAGACGGCGCGAAGGTCGAGGTGCCGGTCACCGGCGGCCAGTGCAAGCTGCAGTGGAAGGCCGACTGGGCGATGCGCTGGTATGCGCTGGGCGTCGACTACGAGATGTCCGGCAAGGATCTCATCGACTCGGTGAAGCTCGGCTCGCAGATCTGCAAGATCCTCGGTGGCCGCCCGCCAGAGGGCTTCAACTACGAGCTCTTCCTCGACGAGCACGCCAAGAAGATCTCCAAGTCCAAGGGCAACGGCCTCAGCGCCGAGGAGTGGCTGACCTACGGGCCGACCGAAAGCCTTTCGCTGTTCATGTTCCAGAAGCCGCGCGCGGCCAAGCGGCTCTATTTCGACGTCATCCCGCGCGCGGTGGATGACTATCTCTCGCACCTTGCCGCCTACGATGCCGGGGACGAGAAGCGCATGGAAAACCCGGTCTGGCACATCCACAACGGCCAGCCGCCGGTGCCGGGGACCAGGCTCAGTTTCGGCATGCTGCTGAACCTGGCGAGCGT
>DAIQBR010000007.1:1423-7955 GCA_036781105.1 Kiloniellaceae bacterium | reverse complement strand
CAATACCGAGGACGCGGGCGTGCTCTGGGGCTTCATCAGCCGCTACGCGCCCGAGGCGACGCCCGAGGGAGATCCCTTCCTGAATCGCCTGGTCGGCTTCGCGCTGCGCTACTACAAGGACTTCGTGAAGCCGGCGAAGCGCTATCGCGCACCGAGCGAGGCCGAACGCGCAGCGCTGGAAGACCTCACTGCGCGCCTGCGCAAGCTCCCGAAGGATGCCGACGGTGAGGCGATCCAGAACGTGGTCTACGCGGTCGGCAAGGATTACGGTTTCGAGAACCTGCGCGACTGGTTCAAGGCGCTCTACGAGATCCTGCTGGGCCAGGACCAGGGCCCGCGCATGGGCTCCTTCATGGCGCTCTACGGCCTCAAGGAAAGCCTCGCTCTCATCGATTCGGTCCTCGCCGGCGAGAGCCTGCAGGCCTCGTCGTAGACACCGCGGTCCCAGAAAGCCGGCCTCGCCCTTGCTGACGCTTGCTCCGGGGGGTTGGTCTGCGGCCGTTCCGCGGCCCCTCGCGATCAAGTCAAACAGCGGTCGAATTTGATCTTAATCAAACCGTCAGATTTTTGCGGCAGGCATACTGCGATGACTGACCGCAGCTGCAGAGGGATCCGCCATGAAGTACTTCCGGCGAATCAAGTCGGGCGTTGACCCGAAACCATTTCTCGACGAAATCGCGTCGGTCGACGGCGGCTGGGACGTCGCCACCGGCCGCCAGGACAAAATTGCGGTGCAGCGCGAGGCGCTTGCGATCCCACTTCGCGGCCTGCGCAAGTCGGCCATCGGCGACCGCAAGCGCCGCGACGTGCAGGAAAGCCGCTGGACCACCGGGTCAAAGCGCTATCCCAAGGCCCGGCGATTTCTGAAGGACTTCGCCAGGGAGCAGGGCGCCCTGCTGAGCCGCGCCAAGATCGTCTGCCTGCCAGCGGGCAAACGGGTCTATCCGCATATCGACCGTGGTGACTACTATGCGGTGCGCGGCCGCTACCATCTGGTGCTGCGCTCCACCAAAGGCTCCTGGCTGAAGGCCGGCGACGAGGAAGTGCGGATGCGCGAAGGTGAGCTCTGGTGGTTCGACAACAAGCAGCTGCACGAAGCCTTCAACGACGGCGACGAGGACCGCATCCACATGATCTTCGACCTGCTGCCGCGCGAGCGCGCCCACGAGGTCTTCGGCGAGAACGTCCGCCTGGGCCGCTTTACGGTCCGCGCCGGCGTCTGAGGCCGCCGCACCGGTCTCAGCCGTGCGCCCAGTCCCAGTAGGCCTCGCGGGCGGCGGTGTAGACCGGGCCGGGCTGCAGATTGCGGTCTTCCACCTTGGTGATCGGGATCACCTTGCCGTAGTTGCCGG
This sequence comes from Kiloniellaceae bacterium, assembly GCA_036781105.1. Lineage (GTDB taxonomy): Bacteria > Pseudomonadota > Alphaproteobacteria > Kiloniellales > Kiloniellaceae > Pelagibius. The sequence continues at coordinate 6,603 of DAIQBR010000007.1, read as the reverse complement.
TGGAGAAGACCTCGTCGGCCTCCAGGACGTCCTGCCAGGTGACGCGGGTCTCGCGCACCGCGATGCCGCGCTCGCGCAGCAGGTTCATGACGCGCTGCTTGGTGATGCCGTTGAGGAAGGTGCCGTTGGGTACCGGCGTCACGGCGGCGCCGTCCTTGGCGATCCAGAAGTTGGCGGTGGCCAGTTCGGCCACGTTGCCCAGGGCGTCGAGCACCACGGCATTGTCGAAGCCGCGCTTGCCGGCCTCGGTCAGCGCGCGGGCCGAGTTCGGATAGAGGCAGGAGGCCTTGCAGTCGGTCGGCGCCATGTTGGGTGCCGGGCGGCGGTAGCTCGACAGGCAGACCGAGAAGCCGTCGGCGCTCGGCATCGGCGCCTCGTAGAGCGTGAAGCAAAACCGCGTGCTCTCGGGGTCCGGCGCCACGAAGCCCGTGTCCGCCCACAACATCGGGCGCAGGTAGAGCGCGGTCTCCTTGTCGAAGTGCTTCAGGCCGTCCTTGGCGATTTCCAGCATCTCGCCGGCCGGGTGGACCGCCTTCAGGCCGAAGCTCTCGGCCGAACGCACGAGGCGCGCGCAGTGCAGGTCGAGGTCCGGCGTCACACCCTCGAAGGCCCGCGCGCCGTCGAAGACTACCGAGGCCATCCATGCACCGTGGGTCATAGGGCCCATGATCGGCGGGTTGCCCTCGACCCACTTGCCATCCAGGAAATGTACGGCCTTCGGCGCTGTCATGTGGCGATGTTCCTTCGCTTGGGGGCGGCGACTGCAGAGGGTGTCGGGGTCAGCCTAGCCGCTGGGCTCCGCCGGGAAAAGCGCTGGCCGGCGCTCGCTCCGGCAGGACAGCTATGCGCCGCCGCGCAGGTGGCCGTCTTGGCATTTCTTGCGGATGTCGCGCCGGCAGGTGCTGGGGGTCAGTGGCCCGACCAGGCGATCTTCGCGTACCACTGCACCTGGGGCAGCGGCAGCTCGCGCACCACGTGCTCGCGGCTGAGCGAGCGGACGCGCAGTCGGTCGGCGCCCTTCTCCAGCAGCTCGGCGATCAGCATTTCACCCTGCAGGCTGCGCAGCAGGACGCGGTCGCCGGCGCGGACCTCGGCGCTGGGAGAGACCACCACCAGGTCGCCGTTGCGATAGACCGGCAGCAGGCCGTCGCCGGTAATCTCCAGGGCAAAGGCGTGGGGATCGGCCACGTCGGGAAAAGCCGCTTCTTCCCACTGCCCGCGCAGGGGCCGCCCCTCGGCGTCGAAGAAGCCCGGTTGGGCCGCCATGGCGAAACGCAGCTTGGGCAGCCGCCGCACGCTCACGGCGTCTTCCTGGTCCTCGACCAGGCCGACGAACTCGCTGAGCGACGCGCCGGTGGCGTTCAGCACCTTGGCCAGCGACTCGGTGCTGGGCCAGCGCTGCTTGCCTTCCTTGGTGATGCGCTTGCTCTTGTTGAAGGTCGTCGGGTCCAGCCCGGCCTGGCGGGCGAGCCCGGACGGTGAGAGGTTATACCTCGCGGCGAGGCGGTCGAGGGCCCGCCAGACGCTCTGGTGCTCCAACATGGGAACATTGTCTTATAAACTTCGGGGCTCTGCAGCAAGAACATAGTCTCACCATCGGTCGCCGCCGCAAGCAGAGTTTTGCGTGCAATTTCAGTCAGGGCGCTGTTCAGCCCTGGTCCTCTCGATTACTTTGGCCGCCATGACGCCGGGTCTCATTTATCACATCTGCCGCCGCGAGGAGTGGACCGCGGCCGAATCGGCCGGCAGCTACGGGGGCTCCTCGCAGGACCGCGCCGACGGTTTCATCCATTTCTCCGACGGCTCCCAGGTCCAGGCCAGCGCCGCCAAGCACCGTGCCGGCCAGGACGGCCTGGTGCTGCTGACGGTAGAGGCGGCGGCGCTGGGCGAGGCCCTCAGGTGGGAGCCTTCGCGCGGCGGCGCCCTATTTCCGCATCTCTACGGTGACTTGCCGCTGAGCGCGGTCCGCCGGATCGATGACCTGCCGCTCGGCCCCGACGGGCGCCACCGATTCCCGCCGCTCGGCTAGGCGCCGCCGGTCGTGAATACCTTCTCTCTTCTCGGCCCCGCCCTGCGGCGCCTCGATCCCGAGACCGCCCATAACCTGACGCTCTGGGCATTGCGCCGCGGGCTCGCGCCGCGCGCGGCGGGTGGCGACGATCCCATCCTGGCGACGCGGCTCTGGGGCATCTCCTTCGCCAATCCCTTGGGGCTCGCCGCCGGCTTCGACAAGGATGCCCGGGTCATGGAGGCGATGCTGGGGCTCGGCCTCGGCTTCGTCGAGGCAGGTTCGGTGACGCCGCGCCCGCAGGCGGGCAATCCGAAGCCGCGCATCTTCCGGCTGCCGGAAGACGCCGCGGTGATCAACCGCCTGGGCTTCAACAACGCCGGCCTGGAGGCCGCCCGCGGCAACCTCGCTGCTTTCCGCAAGGTTCACCCGGATTCCGGGCCTGTCGGCGTAAATCTGGGTAAGAACAAGGACACCATCGACGCGGCAAGCGACTATGTGCTGGGCGCTGCCGCGATGGGGCCGCTGGCCGACTATCTGGTGGTCAATGTCTCCTCGCCGAATACGCCGGGCCTGCGCGCGCTGCAGGGGCGCGCCGAACTGGAGGAACTGCTCGGCCGCGTCCAGGCCGCGCTGCCCGATCCGGCGCCGCCGCTGCTGGTGAAGATCGCGCCCGACCTGACGGAGGAGGACAAGGCCGACATCGCCGCGGTGGCACTCTCCCTGAAGATCTCGGGTCTTATCGCCACCAACACCACCATCGCCCGGCCCGAGGGCCTGAAAGGGGCCGCGCGGGACGAGGCGGGCGGGCTCTCCGGGCGGCCGCTCTTCGCGCCGGCCACGGCCGTGCTGCGCGACCTCTACCGGCTGACCGAGGGCGGAATTCCGCTGATCGGCGTCGGCGGCATCGCCTCGGGGGCCGATGCCTACAGCAAGATCCGCGCCGGCGCCTCGCTGGTGCAGCTCTACACCGGCCTCGTCTACGGCGGCCCGGCCCTGGTCCCGCGCATCAAATCGGAATTGGCCCGGCTGCTGCGCGAGGACGGCTTCGACAGCGTGATCGCCGCCGTGGGCGCCGACCACCGCTACAGCGGATAGCCGCCTAGAGGATTTCCAGCACCGCTTCGGGCGGCCGGCCGAGGGCGACCTTGCCGCCGTTCACCACGATGGGCCGCTCGATGAGGATCGGGTTGGTGACCATGGCGGCGATCAGCTCGTCGCGGGTCAGCTTGGGGTCGTCGAGGCCGAGATCCCTGTAGGGGGCCTCCTTGCGGCGCATGAGGTCGCGCGGCTCCATCTTCAGTTTCTTCAGGAGGGTGTCCAGGGTCTTGGCGTCGGGCGTCTCGCTGAGGTACTCGACGACCTTGGGCTCGATCCCCTTGTCCTGCAGCAGCGCCAGGGTCTGGCGCGATTTGCTGCAGCGCGGATTGTGATAGATGGTGACGGCCATCGCCCCGTTCCTCCTGATTTTTCGGACGCTCTTCAGGCCAGAAATGCGCCGGACGCCGGGATTCGTCAAGGCTGCCGCAAGGAAGCGTTAACCAACTCTCAAGGCTATCCGGGGCAAAGTGCCGGGCATGGTCAGGTTCTTCTCCGAGAGCCCCTTTTAGGCGCATGCTCAAACACCTCGCGATCTTCCTCTGCTATGCCGGCGGCGCCGTGGCGCTGGCGCTTTTCGCGCCGCGATTCCTGCCGCTTTCCGGCCCCGAGGCGGCCATCGGCCTCGGCGTGGCCGCGCTGCTCGGCGCCGGGCTGCTGCACGAGGTCTGTGCCCGCCTTGGCCGCGAGGCCTTCCTGGCGGAAAAGCTGCTCGGCCTGCGCCAGGCCCAGGGCGAAGCCCTGGAGGAACTGAACTGGACCCGCCGCGAACTGGCCCTCCTGCGCGAGGCGCTGGAGTCCGCCGGCGGTGTTAGTCGCTCCGGCAAGAGCGTCGACGAAGTGATTTCCGAGGTGAAGGTGCTGCAGTCGCTGATCACCCGCCTCGCCAAGTCCTCCAAGGCGCCGGTGCCGAGCGAAGGCACACAGCCCGCCGCGCCCGCCATGGCCGATCCGCAGCGCCGTCCCGCCGCCAAGCCGGCCGCCAAGAAACTGCCGGTTCGCGACGATGAAGGCGGCAAGCTCGCGCGCATGCCGGCCAATGCCAACAGTTCGCCCGGCGTGCTGCCGCCGATCGCCGAAGGGCTCGACGAGTCGGCAGTGCTCGACGTCGCGCGCCAGGCGCTGCGCGACGACCGCATCGACCTGGTCCTACAGCCCATCATGCTGCTGCCGCAGCGCAAGCGGCGCTACTACGAGTGCTTCTCGCGCCTGCGCACCTCGGACGGCTACATGATCCTGCCGGAGCAGTACATCGAGCTGGCCGAGCGCGAGGGCATCGTCGCCGCCATCGACAACATGCTGCTGATCCGCTGCATCCAGCTGGTGCGCAAGATGCAGTACCGCAACGAAAAGCTGGATTTCTTCTGCAACATCTCCAGCCACACCCTGGGCGACGATGCCTTCTTCGAGGACTTCGTCGCTTTCCTGCAGAGCAACAGCGAACTTTCCAAGCACCTCATTTTCGAGTTCTCGCAAAGCGACTACGAGGCCTGGGACAGCGGTGCCGCGGTCTACCTGCGGCGTCTTGCCGAGCTCGGCTGCCGTTTCTCCCTCGACGGGCTCTACAACCTGAACGTCGATGCCGCCACGCTGGCCGCGCGCAACTTCCACTTTGTGAAGGCCCGCGCCGACTTGCTGCTCGGCGACATGCAGGCCGGCGAGGCCCTGGTCAATGCGATGAAGGAGCACGGCCTGCGCATGGTGGTGGAGAAGGTCGAGGACGAGGATGCCCTCATCGAGGTGATGGAACTGGGCGTCGACTGCGCCCAGGGCTTCCTCCTCGGCGAGCCGCGCCTGGCCAGGCCGGCAGCGTGATCAGCCGCGTGCTGAGCAAGGCCTAGCTGTACCAGCATCATCCGCAGTCGTCGGTATAAGGGCTATGCCTGAGCCAGGGTGAGGGCCCCCTGGCTATCCTGCCCCGCGAGCCGCCTTAGTTCGTGCGGAGCTGCTGATCCGCCTGCAGCAGCTGATGGAGCCTCTGCGCCATGACCGGCTTGATCTCTTCAACCGTCATGCCGGGCTTTACCCGGCGGTCGTACCACACCGTCAGCATGATGACTTCCCTGCGTACTTT
>DAIQBR010000007.1:0-1398 GCA_036781105.1 Kiloniellaceae bacterium | reverse complement strand
GGGTCTGCCTCTGCCTTCTCGGTTTCTCCTGGCGTGGGGGACTCGGGCTCTGCTCCTCCCAGCGCGCTGATGAGCAGATTCATGGTGCACCGTTCGATGGCATCTTCCGGGAGCGTCGATGGCACCCGCCCGACCGCATAGACGATTTCGTGGGGAGTGTCGGCGTTTGTCGCCCATTTGGAGCGGCAGTAACCGTCCATCGCGGCAGGGTCGTCGTCCAGATCCGCAGCCATGGAGGTCGCGCTGCTGTAGAGTGGCGCGAAAACCTCGGCGTGGCTGACGAGGGCCGCCTGCCGCGTCGGCGCGCCGAAGACCAGCCAAACATCGGCTTCGTTCCCTTCCACCAACGCCAGGCGGTGTCCGGTAATGGTTTCCAAGAGTTCCAATTGCGCGACCACAAAGGCTCGATGGTCTGTGGCCCCCGCGCCGGTCAAAGATACCGTCACTGGCCGAATCCACTTGTAGACCCGCGCGCCATCTTCGGTCCTGATGTCGAGGGGCAGGATCGCCGGGCGCGGCGTGTAGACTATTGGCTGGCGTGCGCAGCCCGCGAGGATGAAGCAGGTCGCGGCGGCAACTGCGACGTCTTTCCAGCGCAAGCGAAAGAGATTCACCTTCACCCTCTTCCCCCGGTACTTGCGGCAATTTGACCCTGCGGGACGGGGTGTGATGGTAGCATGGCTCCCGCGGGGGTTGAACCCTCCTTGCCGCCGCTGTGCTTCCACGGCGGGTTGGCACCGCGATCTGGCCTTTGCATGAGGCCGCACGCTGTGGCAGAAGAGGCGCGCAGCCGCGATCAGCGCCTCCAGACGGCCCCAAAACGCACCGGAGACCCCGGAATTCCATGACATCGGAGACCCTTTCGACCGAGGTGCCGGTCCACGCCGGGCTTTCGGCCGTGGCCGACCGTTACGATGCCTTCATCATCGACCTCTGGGGGGTGATGCACGACGGCCTCCGGGCCTATCCGGCGGCGGTCGAGGCCCTGCGCCGGCTGCGCGCGGCCGGCAAGAAGTCCGTGATTCTCTCCAATGCGCCGCGCCGCGCCCAGGTGATCGCCGCGCGCAATGCCGAGATCGGCATTCCCGCCGACCTGCCGGATCACCTGTTGTCGTCGGGTGAGGATGCCTGGCAGCACCTGAAGACCCGGCCCGACGCCTGGTACCAGGCTCTCGGCAGACGCTGCTATCACCTGGGCCCGGAACGCGACTACGGCATGCGCGAGGGCCTCGACCTCGACTTCGTCGACGACCTTGCCGCCGCTGACTTCATCCTCAACACCGGCATCCTCGACGACCACGATACGGTGGAGACCTACCGCGGGTTTCTCGACGAGGGGCTGCAGCGCGGTCTGCCGATGATCTGCGTGAACCCGGACCTCGAGGTCATGCGCGGCGA
>DAIQBR010000006.1:27901-30992 GCA_036781105.1 Kiloniellaceae bacterium | reverse complement strand
CGCTCTGGCCCCAGCGCAGGAAGGCATAACGCTCGCCGTTGCGCTCGAACTCCATCTGCACGTTCTTCTTGAAGGCATCGTCGGTGCCGTAGTTGTCGACCGTGACCGAGTGGTCGATGACCAGGTCGACGGGCGACAGCGGGTTGATCTTCTTGGGGTCGCCGCCCAGCTTAGCCAGCGCCTCGCGCATCGCCGCGAGATCGACCACGGCGGGCACGCCGGTGAAGTCCTGCAGCAGGACGCGCGCGGGGCGATAGGCGATCTCGCGGTCCGAGCGCTTGTCCTTCAGCCACTGGCCGATGGCGCGGACGTCGTCGACCGTCACGCTGCTGCCGTCCTCGAAGCGCAGCAGGTTCTCCAGCAGCACCTTCATGGAATAGGGCAGTCGCGAGATGTCGCCGATCTCGGAGGCGGCGGCCTCCAGGCTGTAGTAGCTGTAGGTCTTGCCCCCGACCTTCAGGTCGCGGCGGGTTTTCAGGCTGTCCTTGGCGGGCATGAGCGTCTCTCCTTCGGTTGCGTTGGGACGCGCCTGACGACTTCTGGCCGGCGGGATAAGGGGTCGCGGCGGCACAATCAGGTCGTCGGCGTGCCCCGCGACCGGTTGCGACCGCTTCGCGGGAGCTCACTTTTGGGAATATGGGGCGTTAAAATACTCTTCGCCACCGGGTTGTCCATGGCGTTTTACCCTAGGGATTCTCTAGGTTCCGTAAAGGTGAAACCGGCGGTTTCAACGGGCCGGCCGGCCAGCACGTGGGGCTGCGGCGGTCAGGCCCCGTCCCGGTGGCGGGCGAGGAAGCCGGCTACTGCCGCGATCACCTCGGCGCGCTGTTCCAGGTGCGGTTGATGGCCGCAGCCGGGCAGCAGCAGGGTCTCGACCGGGCCGGAAACGCCCTCGGCGATGCCGGTGACCTGCTGCGTGCTGCCGTAGGCATCCTCGGCGCCCTGGACGACCAGGGTGGGGCAGACGATGCGCGGCAGGGCGCCGCGCAGTTCGCAGCCGTCGAAACCGGGCCTGAGCCAGGTCTCGGTCCAGGCGCGCCACAGCGTCTCGGTGTTGTCACCGTGATAGCGGGAAAGCCGGCGGCGGATGTCCGGCGCGCCGGGGTCGCTGTCGGCGGCGCGGATGCCGGCCAGGGTCATCTCCTCGATCATCACGTGGGGCGCCAGCGCGATGCAGGCCGCCGGCCGCTCGGGGAAGGCGGCGGCGAAGCGCAGGGCAATGGTGGCGCCGTCGCTGTGGCCGAACAGCACCGGCCGCGCGATGCCGCAGGCGGCCAGCACGGCCGGCAGCACGACCTCGGCCTCGTGACGCAGGTAATCGTCCGGCCGCGGCAGGGTCAGCGCCGTCGAGCGGCCGTGGCCCTGGCGCTCGTAGGCCAGGGCCGGCAGTCCGGTCGCCGCGGCGAGTTCTTCCGGCAGGCCCTTCCACTGGCCGATGGAGCCCAGCGCCTCGTGCAGGAAAACCAGCACCGGTGCGTCGCCGCCGAGGTCGCGCAGGCGCTTGGCGGCCAGCCGCAGGCTGCCGTTTTCGACGGCAACCTCGATGAAGGCATTCTCGCGGATCAGAAGATGTCCTTGTTGGCGCGCACCTCGTCCTTCACGAAGTCGATGGTCTCGCGGATACGGCGCAGGGCGGCGGTGTTCTCGTGGGCGACGATCCAGAAGGTGCGGGTGAGGGAAAAGGTCTTGCGCAGCACCGGCTGCAGGCCGCTCTGCTCGCCGGCGAGGAAGTCGGGCAGGATGCAGATGCCGGCGCCGGCCAGGGTCGCGTTCAACTGGGCGATCAGGTTGCTGCTGGAGATCTGCGGCACCACCTTGCGGCCCAGGATCGGCATGTAGTCCAGATTGGGGTCGAAGATCAGGTCCGCGATGTAGCCGATCATGCTGTGGTGCTTCAGGTCCTCCAGGTCGCGGATCGGCGGGTTCTCCTTCAGGTAGTCCGCCGCCGCGTAGAGCCGCAGCTGGTAGTCGGTCAGCTTGGCCGAGAGCAGGCGGCCGGACTTCGGCCGGGTGATCGCGACGGTGAGGTCGGCCTCGCGCTTGGCCAGGCTGAAAACCCGTGGCATGGCAACCAGTTGCAGCTCCAGCTTGGGGTGGCGGCGCGCCAGCTTGTGGATACGCGGGGCCAGGAAGAAGCTGCCGAAGCCGTCGGGCGCGCCGAGCCGCACCACGCCCTCCAGCGACTCGTCGCGGCCCTGCAGCTGGGCCTGGGCCTGCAGGGTGGTGGTCTCCATGGCCTCGGCCGAGGGCAGCAGGCGCTGGCCCACCTCGGTCAGGCTGTAGCCCTTGGGGTTGCGGTCGAAGAGGCGGGCGTCCAGAGCCGTCTCCAGCGCGCGGATGCGCCGCGCCACGGTCGCGTTGTCGACCTTCAGACCCTTGGCGGCGGTGGTCAGCTGGCCGGTGCGCGCGACCGCCAGAAAGAACTTCAAATCGTCCCAGCGCATGGTGCGGATTTCTGCTAAGCTTGCGTTCTTGCACCCATGCTCGCCGTGTCTTTGCATAAATGCAAAATGAAAATGACAAAATGGCGGTTTAGGCGCATAGAAGAATGGTCTACGCACAGAGGTCAAAAGCGCGGCGCTGCCCTCTCCTTACCTCGGGGTGACGGACCGCGCGATCCATCGGGAGGACGCGAGAAGGTGAAGGAACTGACGCACTTCATCGGTGGCCGGCACGTCAAGGGGACGAGCGGGCGCACCGCCGAGGTTTTCAATCCGGCAACCGGCGAGGCCGAAAAGCGCGTGCCGCTGGCCAGCGCCGCCGAGCTGGACGCCGCCGTCGCCAACGCCAGGGAGGCGCAGCCCGCCTGGGCCGCCGTGAACCCGCAGCGCCGCGCCCGCGTCCTGATGAAATTCGTCGAGCTGCTGCACCGCGACATGGACAAGCTGGCCGAGGCGCTGTCGCGCGAGCACGGCAAGACGCTGCCGGACGCCAAGGGCGACGTCGTCCGCGGCCTCGAGGTGGCGGAGTTCTGCTTCGCCGCGCCGCAGATGCTGAAGGGCGAGTACACCGGCAACGCCGGCCCCGGCATCGACATCTACTCGGTGCGCCAGCCGCTCGGCGTGGTGGCCGGCATCACGCCGTTCAACTT
>DAIQBR010000006.1:4024-27872 GCA_036781105.1 Kiloniellaceae bacterium | reverse complement strand
GATGTGGAAGTTCTGCCCGGCCATCGCCGCCGGCAACGCCTTCATCCTGAAGCCCTCGGAGCGCGATCCCTCGGTGCCGCTGATGCTGGCCGAGTTGATGATGGAGGCGGGCCTGCCCGCCGGCATTCTCAACGTGGTCAACGGCGACAAGGAAGCCGTCGACGCCATCCTCGACCACCCGGACATCCAGGCCGTCGGCTTCGTCGGCTCGACCCCGATTGCCGAGTACGTCTATACGCGCGGCTGCGCGGCGGGCAAGCGGGTGCAGTGTTTCGGTGGTGCCAAGAACCACATGATCATCATGCCCGACGCCGACATGGACCAGGCGGTCGACGCCCTGATCGGCGCCGGCTACGGCGCGGCGGGCGAGCGCTGCATGGCCATCTCGGTGGCCGTGCCGGTGGGCGAGAAGACCGCCGACACCCTGATGGAACGTCTGATCCCGCGCGTCGAGGGGCTGAAGATCGCTCCCTACACCGCCGGGGACGACGTCGACATGGGTCCGCTGGTGACTGCCGCGGCGCGTGATCGCGTCATGGGGCTGGTCGACAGCGGTGTCGCGCAGGGGGCCAAGCTCGCGGTCGACGGCCGCGGCTTTTCCATGCAGGGCTACGAGAACGGCTTCTTCGTCGGCGGCTGCCTGTTCGACCGTGTCACCACCGACATGGACATCTACAAGCAGGAGATCTTCGGCCCGGTGCTCTCCGTGGTGCGCGCCAAGGCCTATGACGACGCCGTCGATATGACGATGAAGAACCCCTACGGCAACGGCACGGCGATCTTCACCCGCGACGGCGATGCGGCGCGCGACTTCTGCGACCGCATCAACGTGGGCATGGTGGGCGTCAACGTGCCGATCCCGGTGCCGCTGGCCTACTACACCTTCGGCGGCTGGAAGGCCTCCGGCTTCGGCGACCTGAACCAGCACGGCCCGGACGGCTTCCGCTTCTACACCCGGACCAAGACGGTGACCTCGCGCTGGCCCTCGGGCGTCAAGGAAGGCGCCGAGTTCTCCATCCCGACGATGAAATAGTCGTGAGCGCGGCAAGGGAGCGAAACAACACAAGGAGATAGCGGCGGCGATCCGAGGGGGAAGGCCGCCGGGGAGTATTGATTTTTCGGTCGAAGACCGCATAGTGGAACCGCTTTCCGGGCGGCATAAGTCGCGACAAGACAAACGACAATCCGGAAAGCCACAAGGGAGGCCCAGCTGCGTGATGGTTGATCCATCAGGGCTGTGCGCGAGGCTGGGATCCGGCAGGGGTGCCCGGGAGAGTCTCGTGCAGAGCAGAGGCGGTCCGTCGGCACGGCGGAGCGTCATTCTATGAGCGCGATCGAGCTGCCGCCGGCGGCCTGCGACACCTTTCCCAAGCTGCTCGAGCACCACCGCAAGGTGCGGCCGAACCGCCCCGCCATGCGCGAGAAGGACTTCGGCATCTGGCAGACCCACAACTGGGCCCAGGTCGCCGAGGAGGTGCGTGCTCTCGCGGCCGGCCTCTTCAACCTCGGCGTCCAGCGCGGCGACAAGGTGGCGATCGTCGGCGACAACCGCCCGCGGCTCTACTGGACCATGACGGCCGTGCAGGCCATCGGCGCGGTGCCGGTGCCGCTCTACCAGGACTCCGTGGCCGACGAGATGGCCTATGTGCTGGAGCATGCCGAGGCGCGCTTTGCCGTGGTCGAGGATCAGGAGCAGGTCGACAAGCTGCTGGAGGTGAAGGAGCGTTGCCCGATCCTGGAGCAGATCGTCTACGACGAGTCGCGCGGCCTGCGCCACTACACTCAGCCTTTCCTGCACCATTTCGATGCCCTGCAGGCCGAGGGGCGCGACTACAACAAGGTTCACCCCGACTTCTACGATGACTTCATCGCCAAGGGCAAAGGCAGGGACCCGGCGGTGATCCTCTATACCTCCGGTACCACCGGCAAGCCCAAGGGCGTCATCCTCAGCTTCGACAACGTGATCAAGACGGCGGCCAACGGCGTGAAGCTGGAGAACCTGACCGACCGCGAAGAATCCGTGGCCTATCTGCCGATGGCCTGGGTCGGCGACCACATCTTCTCCTACGGCCAGAGCTATGTCGCCGGCTTCTGCGTCGCCTGCCCGGAATCCAGCGCCACGGTGATGCAGGACCTGCGCGAGCTGGGGCCTACCTACTTCTTTGCGCCGCCGCGCATCTTCGAGACCATCCTCACCACGGTGATGATCCGCATGGAAGACGCCGGCTGGGTGAAGCGTCGCATGTTCAAGTTTTTCATGGAGGTGGCGCGGCGCTGCGGTACGGGCATTCTGGACGGCAAGGCGGTCGCATTCGGCGACCGGCTTCTCTATGCGCTCGGCCGCCTGCTGGTCTACGGCCCGCTGATCAATACTCTGGGCTTCACGCGGATCCGCCTCGCCTATACGGCGGGCGAGGCCATCGGCCCGGATATCTTCGATTTCTACCGCTCGCTCGGCATCAATCTGAAACAGCTCTACGGCTCCACTGAAGCGAGCGTCTTCATCACCATCCAGCCGGACGGAGAGATCGCCGCCGACACCGTCGGCAAGCCGGCCATCGACGTGGAGATCAAGATCGCTGAGAGCGGCGAGGTGCTGTTCCGCAGTCCCGGTGTCTTCGTGGAGTACTTCAAGAACCCCGAGGCCACGGCGGAAACCAAGACGCCCGACGGCTGGGTCCATACCGGCGATGCCGGATTTTTCGACGAGAACGGCCACCTGAAGATTATCGACCGCGCCAAGGATGTCGGCCGCTTCAACAACGGTGCCCTCTTCCCGCCGAAGTACGTCGAGAACAAGCTGAAGTTCTTTCCCGACATCAAGGAGGCTGTTGCCTTCGGCCATGAGCGTGACTTCTGCGCCGCCTTCGTGAACATCGACCTGGCGGCCGTCGGCAGCTGGGCGGAGCGCAACAACGTCGCCTACGGCAGCTACCAGGAACTGGCGTCCAACCCGCGGGTGATCGAGATCATCAAGGGCCACATCGACAAGGTGAACCGCGACCTGGCTGCCGACCCGCAGCTTGCGGGCTGCCAGATCCGCCGCTTCCTGGTGCTGCACAAGGAACTCGACGCCGACGACGGTGAGCTGACCCGTACCCGCAAGGTGCGGCGCGGCTTTGTCGCAGAGCGCTACCAGACGCTGATCGAGGCGCTCTACTCCGATGTCCCCAGCGCGCACATTGAAACCGAAGTGACCTTCGAGGACGGGCGCAAGGGCGTCATCAAGGCGGACATCGACATCATCGACGTCGCTGTCGAGCCGGTCGAGCCGGCGCTCAGGAAGGCGAGCTGAAGGTGTACGGCGAGAAGCACATCGGCGATACCGTCCTCAGGGTCGACAACATCACCCTGGCTTTCGGCGGGGTGAAGGCGCTCAGCGACATCTCCTTCGAGATCCGCGAGCACGAGATCCTCGCGATCATCGGACCCAACGGGGCCGGCAAGACCTCGATGCTGAACGTCATCAACGGCTTCTATCATCCGCAGCAGGGCCGCATCGAATTCCGCGGCGTCGAGCGCCGCGCCATGCGTCCGCACCTGGCGGCGCGCCAGGGCATTGCCCGCACCTTCCAGAACGTGGCGCTGTTCAAAGGCATGTCGACCCTCGACAACATCATGACCGGCCGTGTCCTGAAGATGAAAAGCAACATCTTCCAGCAGGCCATCTACTGGGGCGCCAACCAGCGCGAGGAGATCAAGCACCGCGAGGTGGTCGAGAAGATCATCGACTTCCTGGAAATCCAGGCGATCCGCAAGACGCCGGTGGGGCGCCTGCCCTACGGCCTGCAGAAGCGCGTCGAACTGGCCCGTGCCCTGGCCATGGAGCCCGACCTGCTGCTGCTGGACGAACCCATGGCCGGCATGAACGTGGAGGAGAAGGAGGACATGTGTCGCTTCATCCTCGACGTCAACGACGAGTTCGGCACCACCATCGCCCTAATCGAGCACGACATGGGCGTGGTGATGGACATCTCCGACCGCGTCGTGGTGCTGGACTACGGCCGCAAGCTGGCCGACGGCTCGCCCGACGAGGTGCGCGCCAACCAGGACGTCATCGATGCCTATCTCGGCGTCAGTCATTAGGAGCCGGCGAGGATGAACGCCACCGCAACGCGCTTTGGCATCTGGACACTGTCCGTGCCGCTGGCGATCGCCGTCATCGGCCTGGGCCTGCAAGGCCTCGCCGCGACCAACTCCTCGCTGTTCTTCACCTGGGGCTACTTCCTGGAGGTGCTGCTCGCCGGTCTGCTGCAGGGTGTGCTCTATTCGCTGGTGGCGCTCGGCTTCGTGCTGATTTTCAAGGCTTCGGGCATCTTCAATTTCGCCCAGGGCTCCATGGTGCTCTTCGCCGCGCTCACCATGGTCGGCTTCATCGAGATGGGCCTGCACTGGACCCTCGCCTTCGTGGTCGCGGCAGTTGTCATGGTAATCCTCGCCATGGTCGTCGAGAAGGTCGTGCTGCGCCCGCTGGTGAACCAGCCGCACATCATTCTCTTCATGGCCACCATCGGCATCTTCTACTTCCTCGACGGCTTCGGGCAGACGCTCTGGGGATCTGACGTGAAGGTGCTCGACATCGGCATCCCCAAGGATCCGCTGTTCATCCTGGGCGGCCTCTTCGAGGGCGGCATCCTGGTGAATGCCTTCGATCTGGTGGCGGCCCTGGTCGGCGCCGTGCTGGTTGCCGCTCTGGCCCTCTTCTTCCAGTACACCCGGGTCGGGCGCGCCCTCAGGGCGGTGGCCGACGACCACCAGGCGGCGCTTTCCGTCGGTATTCCGCTGAAGACCATTTGGGCCATCGTGTGGTCGGTCGCCGGCATCGTCGCCCTGGTCGCCGGCATCATGTGGGGCTCCAAGGCCGGCGTGCAGTTCTCTCTCGCCCTGATCGCTCTGAAGGCGCTGCCGGTACTGATCCTCGGCGGCTTCACTTCGATCCCCGGCGCCATCGTCGGCGGCCTCATCATCGGTGCCGGCGAGCAGGTGGCGGAGGTTTTCCTCGGCCCGCTGGTCGGCGGTGCCATCCAGGACTGGTTCGCCTACATGCTGGCGCTGGTCTTCCTGCTGTTCCGCCCGCAGGGGCTGTTCGGCGAGCGCATTATCGAGCGCATCTAGGGCGGGGCGGGGAACATGCTTTATCGCGAAGCCGGACAGTTCAAGACCAGCTACGGCGCGGACCAGTCGATCTTCCCGATCCGCCAGGATCGCATCGCGCTGGCACTGTTCGGCCTCATCGCCGTGGTCGGTGTTCCCGCGCTGGCCAGCAACTACTTCCTCGAGACCATTTTCGTGCCCTTCCTGGTCTTCGCGCTGGCCGCCATCGGGCTCAATATCCTGACCGGCTACTGCGGGCAGCTGTCGCTCGGCACCGGCGGCTTCATGGCCTGCGGGGCGTTCTTCTCCTACAAGCTGGCGACGGCTTTCCCGGAACTGCACATCGTCATCGTGTTCCTCCTGGCCGGCCTCGGCTCGGCTGCCGTCGGCGTGCTCTTCGGGCTGCCCTCGCTGCGCATCAAGGGCTTCTACCTGGCGGTTGCGACGCTGGCCGCGCAATTCTTCCTGGTCTGGATGTTCAACAAGTTCGACTGGTGGACCAACTACAGTGCGTCGGGTGTCATCTCCGCGCCGCCACGCGATATTCTGCCCGGCCTCGCGGTCACCGGCTCCGGCGGTGATCCGGCCATCAAGTATCTCTTCCTGCTGGGCTTCGTGGCGGTCTTTGCGCTGCTTGCAAAGAATCTCGTGCGCAGCCGCGTCGGGCGCTCCTGGATGGCGATCCGCGACATGGACATCGCAGCGGAGATCATCGGCATCCGCCCGCTCTGGGCCAAGCTCTCGGCCTTCGCCGTCAGTTCCTTCTACATCGGCATCGCGGGGGCGCTCTGGGCCTTCGTCTACACCGGTTCGGTGGAGGCTCTGGCCTTTCAGATCGACCGCTCTTTCCAGGTCCTCTTCATGGTCATCATCGGTGGCCTGGGCTCGATCCTCGGTTCTTTCCTCGGCGCCGCCTTCATCGTGCTGCTGCCGATCTTCCTGAACAGCGCGCCGGCGGCCCTCGGCCTGCCGATGAAGGTGGAACTGGTCTCGCATCTGGAGTTCATGATCTTCGGCAGCCTCATCATCTTCTTCCTGATCGTCGAGCCGCACGGTCTGGCGCGGCTGTGGCAGATCGCCAAGGAGAAGCTGCGGCTATGGCCCTTCCCCTATTGAGCCGGCCCCCAAGCTGGTCAGCCGGAAAGGGCGGTGCTAGCCTGATACGCAATAACCAAGCCCGGTATTTTGCAGGGCACAATAAAAGGGAGGTAGTAAGGATGATGTTCAGGAAATTGGGCCTGGCCACGGCAGCGGCGGTGGTTCTGGCCGGCTCCGCCGCCGTGACCGCGCCGGTCGCCGCGCAGGAGCAGTTCGTGCCGCTGCTGGTCTATCGCACCGGCCCCTACGCCCCCAACGGCATTCCCATCGCCGATGGCTTCAACGACTACATGCAGCTGGTCAACACCCGCGACGGCGGCATCAACGGCGTGAAGTATGCCTGGGAGGAGTGCGAGACCCAGTACAACAACGACCGCGGGGTCGAGTGCTACGAACGCCTCAAAGGCAAAGGCGCGACAGGCGCCACCATCGTGAACCCCTATTCGACCGGCATTACCTACGCGCTGATCGAGCGCGCCACCAATGACAAGGTGCCGGTGCTCTCCATGGGCTACGGCCGCGCCGATGCTTCCGACGGTCGCGTCTTCCCCTACGTCTTCACCATGCCGATCACCTATTGGGCGGGTGCCGACGTGATGGTGCAGTACGCCAAGAAGGAATCGGGCGGCAGCCTTGAGGGTAAGAAGATCGCGCTGGTCTATCACGACTCGGCTTACGGCAAGGAGCCGATCGCGACGCTGGAGCGCCTCGCCAAGGAAGAGGGCTTCCAGTTCTCGACCTATCCCGTCGCCCACCCGGGCCTCGAGCAGAAGGCCACCTGGCTGCAGATCGGCCGCCAGCTGCGGCCCGACTGGGTCTTCATGTGGGGCTGGGGCGTGATGAACTCGACCGCCATCAAGGAAGCCGCGGCCGTCGGTTTCCCGATGGAGAAGTTCATCGGCATCTGGTGGTCCGGCGCCGAGGCGGACGTCATCCCTGCCGGCGACGCCGGAAAGGGCTACAAGTCCCTGAACATTACCGGCGTCGGCACCGCGGCACCCATCTTCAAGGATCTCGAGAAGATGCACGCCGACGGCAACGGGATTGCCGACAAGGCCAACATCGGCACGGTGCTCTACAATCGTGCCCTGGTGAACGCCTTCTTCTACACCGAGGCGATTCGCATCGCGCAGGGCGAGTTCGGCCAAAAGCCGCTCACCGGCGAGCAGGTCCAGTGGGGCCTTGAGCGTCTCAACATCACCCAGGAGACGATCGACAAGGCCGGTATGACCGGCCTGCTCAGCCCGGTGTCGATCACCTGTTCCGATCACGAGGGCGGCGGCTCTGCCGTGGTGCAGCAGTGGGACGGCAGCAAGTGGTCTGCCATCACCGACTTCATTGCACCGCGCCGCGACGCCCTACGGCCGGCCTATGAGGAATCGGCGGCTCAGTACGCAGGCGAAAAGGGCATCACGCCCCGAAGCTGCAGCTGATCTGCCGAAAATCGGGGGGAGGGGCGGCCCGCAACGGGCCGCCCCACTACCCCTGACGAACGCACTATCCGGACGCAGGTCATGAGCCAAGCCGCCATCGCAGACAATCCCGGCCCGGCAGCCGCCGCGGCGAGGCCGATCCTCTCGGTGAACAACATCGAGGTGATCTACGACCACGTCATCCTGGTGCTGAAGGGAGTCTCGCTGGAGGTGACGCCGGGCGGCATCGTCGCCCTGCTGGGCGCCAACGGCGCCGGCAAGACCACCACCCTGAAAGCCATTTCCAACCTGCTGCGCGCCGAGCGCGGCGAGGTGACCAAGGGCTCGATTGAATTCGAGGGCGCGCGGGTCGACTCCCTGACCCCCAACGACCTGGTAAAGGCCGGCGTGGTGCAGGTCATGGAGGGCCGGCACTGCTTCGAGCACCTGACCATCGAAGAGAATCTCCTGACCGGCGCCTATACCCGCAAGGACGGCCGCGCCGCGATCCAGGACGACATCGACCTCGTCTACAACCTGAAGGAACGCCGCGGCAGCATGGCCGGCTATACCTCGGGCGGCGAGCAGCAGATGTGCGCCATCGGGCGCGCGCTGATGAGTCGGCCGAAGATGATCCTGCTCGACGAGCCCTCCATGGGTCTCGCGCCGCAGCTGGTCGAGACCATCTTCGAAACCGTGAAGCGGCTGAACGAAGAGGAAGGCGTGTCCTTCCTGCTGGCCGAACAGAACACCAATGTGGCGCTGCGTTATGCGCGCTACGGCTACATCCTGGAGAACGGCCGCGTGGTGCTGGACGGCGATGCCGCCAGGCTGCGCGAGAACGAGGACGTGAAGGAATTCTACCTCGGACTCTCGGCCGGCGGCCGTAAGTCCTACCGCGAGGTGAAGCATTACAAGCGCCGCAAGCGCTGGCTCTGATGCCGGCACCGCAGTAGGCTTTCCGCCGATGGACTACTTCGACGAACTGGAAACGCGCAGCCCGGAAGTGCGCGAAGCGGCGCTGCTGGCGGCCCTGGCCGGACAGCTCGCCCACGCCAAGGCCGCCGCGCCGGCCTATGCGAAGATCCTTGCCGAGGTCGATCCGGCGGCGGTGACCGACCGCGCGGCGCTGGCCTCCCTGCCGGTGACCCGCAAGACCGATCTCATGGCGCTGCAGGCGGCCAGCCCGCCGTTCGGCGGTCTCGCCGCGCAGTCGGCGGCGGCCACGCGCCTCTTCGCCTCGCCGGGGCCGATCTACGAGTTCGAAACCGCGCGGCCCGGCTTCTGGCGTCTGGAACGGGCGCTCTTTGCGGCCGGCTTTCGCGCCGGCGACATCGTCCACAACTGCTTCGCCTACCATCTGACGCCCGGCGGCTGGATGATGGACGGCGCCCTGCGCAGCCTCGGTTGCAGCGTGGTGCCCGGCGGGGTGGGCAACACGGAGCAGCAGGTTCAGGCCATCGCCCACCTGCGGCCCGGCGGCTACAGCGGCACGCCCGACTTCCTGAAAGTGCTGCTCGACAAGGGCGCGGAGCTGGGCCTCGACTGCAGCTCGATCACACGGGCGCTGGTTTCCGGCGGCGCGCTGTTTCCGGCGCTGCGCCAGGCCTATGCCGAGCGCGGCGTCGCGGTGCTGCAGTGCTATGCCACCGCCGACCTGGGCCTCATCGCCTACGAATCGGAGGCGCGCGAGGGCATGATCCTCGACGAAGGTATCATCGTCGAAATTCTGCGTCCCGGCACCGGCGACCCGCTGCCCGAGGGCGAAGTGGGCGAGGTCGTAGTGACCACCCTCAACCCCGACTATCCCCTGATCCGCTTCGCCACCGGCGATCTCTCGGCCTTGCTGCCGGGGCATAGCCCCTGCGGGCGTACCGCGCCGCGCATCAAGGGCTGGATGGGGCGCGCCGACCAGGCAACCAAGGTGAAAGGCATGTTCGTGCAGCCCGCCCAGGTGGCCGCGGTGCTGAAGCGCCACGGCGAGATCGCCCGTGCCCGCCTGGTGGTGACCCGCGCCGGCGACAGCGATGTCATGACCCTAAGGTGCGAAGTGAAGAACGACGGCGAAGGCCTTGCAAACGCCATCGCCGCCAGCCTGCAGGACGCCTGCAAGCTGAAAGGGGCGGTGGAGCTGGTCGCGCCGGGCAGCCTGCCCAACGACGGCAAGGTCATCGACGACCAGCGCAGCTACGACTAGCCGGGCTGTGGCCGGCGGGTTTCGGGCGGCGGCGCCGGAAATCACAAAGTCGCCGCATTTGCAGCAAGTTCCCGACACCTTCGGTTCCTAGCTTCATACTCACGGAGACTTCCCCTCTCTGTTGAGGAGCCCCAGCCCTCCTCTAAAGATGCCCCAAACTGGCTGGCACTAAGAGGGGGCGGCCATCTGCCCCGACCAAGCGTGGCCGCCCCTGACTTTCTATCCGAAAGCTCCAACTACGGGCGGCCGCGTTCCCCAAGCCAATCGCGGGGCCGCCCGCACTTTTTGTGCGCCATACGTGGCTGGCGGCTGTCGTTCGGAATCCAACCTGTAGGAAATTCGGCTCAGCCGGCCGCGCGCTGGGGCGCCGCGCTGTGCGAGCTGCCTTTGGCGACCATGCGATGGGCCGGCAGGCGCAGGGTGACGGTGGTGCCGTCGCCCGGCTCGCTCTGCAGGTCCAGCGTGCCGCCGTGCAGCTCGGCCAGGGCTTTTGCCAGGGGCAGGCCGAGACCGGTGCCCTGGGCCTGCCTCTCGCTGTCGCCGCCGACCTGACCGAAGACCGAGAGGGCGACGGGAATATCCTCGCGCGCGATTCCGATGCCGGTATCTATGGCCTGCAGCACCAAGCCGCTGCCTTCGGTGGCCCAGCAAAGCAGTGTCACCGTGCCGCCCTGCGGCGTGAACTTCACACCGTTGGAAAGCAGGTTTACCAGGATCTGCGTCAGGCGCCGCTTGTCGGCGCGAATGTCTGGGATGCCGTCGGCGATATCGAAGACCAGTTCCACCCCGGCATCGCGTGCGCGCCCCTCGACAAGGACTCTGACCCCGGTGACCAGCGCCTCGAAAGTCATCTCCTGCTCCTGCAGGGTCTCCTTGCCCGACTCCACCTTGGAGAGGTCGAGGATGTCGTTGATGATGCCGAGCAGGTGCTGCCCGGACTCGCGGATGTCGACGGCGTAGTCGCGGTACTTGATGTTGCCGATCGGCCCCATGGCCTGCTGCTCGATCATCTCGGCAAAGCCGATGATCGCGCTCAGCGGTGTGCGCAGCTCATGGCTCATCATGGCCAGGAAGGCGGATTTCGCCTGGTTGGCGCGGTCGGCCCGGTCGGCCTTGTCGCGCGCTTCACGCAGGCGGGTCAGCGCCTCGCCGAGCTGAATGCGCAGCGCCTGAGTGGCTTCGTGCGTGTTGTGCGCGTCGCGCTCCAGGCTGTCGCCGGCTTCGGTCAGCTGTGCGGCAAGCTGCGAGAAACGTCCGCTCTGGCGTAGATGGTGGAGGAAGTGCGCGGCGGTGAGGCCGGCGATCAGAAGTCCGAGCCCCCCGCTTGCAATCGCAAGCCAGAGCGGCAGGACGATCGCCTGGGCCGGGCCCATTAGTCGACCTCTTCCTCGAAACGGGCGGTCATGCGGCTCAGCTCTGGCAGCCCGACTTTCGGGGCGTCGCCGCGGCCGCGAACCCAGCCCTGCGGGAACTGGCTCTGGGTCACGATGCGCTCGTAGTTGTCGAGCATCGCATCGACCTCCTTGCGGTCGACGAAGCCCGTCTTGTAGATGAGATTGCGCAGGAAGCGGTTGAAACGGCCCTCGCCATCCGGTTCCACGCAGGTGGTCACCAGACCGACGACATAACCAAAGCGCATCAGCAGCGAATCATCATCGCCGAATGAGGACATGTTCGCGGTGATGAACTCGGCAAGCTGATTGACCGCAACCTGGTCGCCGCAGATCTCTTCCGTCACCGATGCGCTGCCGGCAACTCTCTCATTGGCCGAGAGCGACTCGAGCTCCTTGATCGCCTTCATGCGGCGCTCGGAGCTCTCCTCGGACGAGCCCTTGCGTGACCAGAACTGCACGCGCTCGACAACTTCGGTCAGCGGAGCCGACTTCACCAGATAGTCGTCGCCCCCGGCGCGCAGGCATTCCAAAATGGTGTCGGGATTATCCAGGGCGGTGAGGAACAGGATCGGGCAAGGCCGCAGGCCCTGCATCTTGCGCACCCGGGTGCAGGTTTCGATACCGTCCATGCGCGGCATCATGACGTCGAGGATGATGAGTTGCGGGTTGACGATCTTGTGCAAAAGGCCGATGGCTTTTTCGCCGTCGCTGGCACCCATCACGTTGAAGCCTGCGGCTTCCAGCATGTCTGAGTACATTCGCCGAAGCTTGTCGTTATCCTCGGCCAGAATGATGGGTCTTATGGACATGGCGTGCGTTCTCGCGGCGTGGCGGCTGTCTCGGGGGGGTCAAAACGCTTAAGTAGATTGATGCAACAGGGTTAACATTCGGTTTCAACTGGCAGAAGAAAGTCGAGGAATGGGCCTTGCGGCAGAGGTGTGGCGCCTCTGGCCAACTGGCGCGCGGGCCGGGCGATCTGCTATACCGCCAGCCGCCCTTCCCCGATCCTGCGGTCCCCGCCGCGCTGTCTCGACGGTCCAGTTCTAGCTTATGGCGCATTTCCAAGGCCGATCCCTGCACTGCCGCCGCGGCGGGCGCGACGTTTTCGCCGGGCTCTCCTTCGAGTTGCCGCCGGGCGGCGCGCTGCTGCTGACGGGCCCCAACGGCTCCGGCAAGTCGAGCCTGCTGCGCCTCATGGCCGGGCTGCTGAAGCCGGCCGGCGGGGAACTGCTTTGGGAGGGCCGTCCTATCGCGCAGGAGCCGGAGGCCCATGCCGCCCGGCTGCACTATCTGGGCCACCTCGATGCCGTGAAGCCGGTGCTCAGCGTGGCGGAAAACCTGAGCTTCTGGGCCGCCCTCCGCGGCTCCGGGGGGCGCCCCCCGGCGGCGGCCTTTGCCGCCGCTCTCGACAGTTTCGGCCTTACCGAACTGGCGGCGGTGCCCGGACGCCTGCTCTCCGCCGGACAGCGCCGGCGTCTGGCCCTGGCCCGCCTGGTTGCCGCGCCGGCCGAGCTTTGGCTGCTGGACGAGCCCTCGGTCGGTCTCGACCACGCCTCGGTCGTCCGCCTCGCCGCCGCCATTGCCCGCCACCGCGCCGGCGGTGGCCGCGTCGTGGTGGCGACCCACACCGCCCTCGATCTCGGGGAGCCGCAGCGCCTGTCGCTCGATTCCCTGGCGCCGCCGCCCCTCCCCGAGATGGTCTGGTGACCGGAGATGGGCCGGTGAAGGGTTTCCTGCTGTTGGTGGGCCGCGACCTGCGCCTGGCCCTGCGCCAGCGCGCCGAGGCCTGGCTGGCGGTGCTCTTCTTCGTGCTGACCGCGGCACTTTTCCCTTTCGGCGTCGGGCCGGAGCCGAACCTGCTCGCCCGCATCGCGCCCGGCATCATCTGGGTGGTCGCCCTGCACGCCGTGCTGCTGTCGCTGGAGCGGCTCTTCCTCGCCGATTTCGAGGATGGCAGCCTGGAGCAGCTGCTGCTTTCCACCCTGCCGCTGGAGCTGGCGGTGCTCGCCAAGGTGCTGGCTCACTGGCTGACCACCGGACTGCCGCTGATCGCCGCGGCACCGCTGCTGGCGATCCTCTTCAACATGGATCTCGCCGGCCTCGGCGTGCTGCTGCTGGCCATGGCGCTCGGCACGCCGACGCTCAGCCTCGTCGGGGCCGTCGGTGCGGCGTTGACCCTCGGGGCGCGGCGTGGCGGGGTGCTGATCCCGCTGCTGGTGCTGCCGCTCTACGTGCCCGCCCTGATCTTCGGGGTCGGCGCCACCGATGCCGCAATTCAGGGTTTCGCGGCGCGCCCGCACCTGCTGCTGCTGGCAGCGGTGCTGCTGGTCATGCTGGTGATAACGCCGCTGGCCGGTGCTGCCGCCCTGCGGCAGGCCCTGGAGTAAATTAGGACTAGCATCCCAAAATCCGTTCCGGCGGCACTTCGGACTCCACACGCCGGGCGGGCGCTGGCATGACCTGGGTCAAGGCACTAAATTGTCGGAGAGTCTAAGGATCAGGCCAGTATGCATCGCTTCGCAAATCCGGCGCGCTTCACCCGCATCGCCGACCGCGTCCTGCCCTTCGCTGCGGCCGGCACCGTGCTGGCGCTGGCGGTCGGTTTCTATCTGGCGCTTTTCGTGGCGCCCGCCGACTACCAGCAAGGCGAGAGCGTCAGGATCATGTACGTCCACGTGCCCTCGGCCTGGATGGCCCTGTTCGTCTATGTGGCGATCGCCCTTGCCAGCGCGGCGGCGCTGATCTGGCGCCATCCCCTGGCCGATCTTGCGGCCAAGGCCGCCTCGCCGATCGGCGCCGGCTTCGCCTTCCTCACTCTGGTCACCGGCTCGCTCTGGGGCCGCCCGATGTGGGGGACCTGGTGGGAATGGGACGGGCGTCTTACCTCGATGCTGATCCTTTTCTTTCTTTATCTCGGGCACATGGCGCTGATGAACGCTTTCGAGGACAGCCAGCGCGGTTATCGCGCGGCGGCGATCCTCGCCCTGGTCGGGGTGGTGAACATTCCGATCATCAAGTTCTCGGTCGACTGGTGGTCCACGCTGCACCAGCCCGCCAGCGTGCTGCGGATGGGCGGTCCGACCATTCATCCCTCGATGCTCTGGCCGCTGCTGATCATTGCGCTGGGCTTCAAGCTCTATTTTCTCACCGTCGTGTTGCTGCGCATCAAGAGCGAGCTGGTCGCGGCGCGCCTGCGCGCGCTCGACCTGGCGATGGTGAAGGGCTCCTGAGTGCGTGGAAAGCCGGCAAAAGAGGGCTGCGCAATTCGGTCGCACTCACGCGATTGTCACTGACTCGCCGGGTCCGGGCGCCTAGATTTGCGCCGATAGAACAAGGCCCGCAACAGGGTCAGTGGAGAGGGGCCGTGGGCCTCTCGGGAGAGAGATGGACGACGTGACGGCTTTCTTTCAGATGGGTGGCTACGCCGCCTTCGTCTGGCCTGCGCTGGGCCTGACGGTGGCGATCATGGCCGGCCTGCTCATCGCAACCCTGCGCCAGCTGCGTGGGCGGCAACGCCGCCTTGCCGAACTGGAGGCCGCCGGCGCCCAGCGCCGCCGCCGCGCGGTGCCGGCCGGCACAGCCGAGGCGCGGCCCGGGGCGCAGGAGGTACGGCCATGACCCGCAAGCGACGCCGCCTCTATATCGTGGTCGCCGCGCTGCTGGTCTTCGGCAGCGCCACCGCCCTTGTGCTGGCTGCCCTCGACGACAGCCTCGACCTCTTCCAGAGCCCGAGCCAGCTGATGGCCTCGCCGCCGCCGCCGGAGCGCGGCATCCGCCTGGGCGGCCTGGTCGAGGAAGGCACGGTGCTGCGCTCGACCGACGGCCTTACCATAACCTTCCGCATCACCGACGGCGCCCAATCGGTGCCGGTCACCTACCAGGGCATCCTGCCGGACCTTTTCCGCGAGGGGCAGGGCGTCATCACCGTCGGCAACATGTCTGCCGGCGGCACCTTCGTCGCCCGCGAGGTGCTCGCCAAGCACGATGAGAACTACCTGCCGCGCGAGGTGGTCGACGCGCTCAAGGAGTCCGGCCAGTGGCAGGGTGAGGGCAAGCAGTGATCATCGAGCTGGGTCACTTCGCTTTGATTCTCGCGCTGGTCGCTGCGCTGGTCCAGGGCAGCTTGCCGATGATCGGTGCCGCACGCGGCGATGCCGCCTGGATGGCGCTGGCGCGACCGGCCGCTTTTGCGCAACTCTTGCTCGTCGTCTTTGCCTTCTGTGCGCTGACCCACGCCTATGTGACCTCCGACTTCTCGGTCGCCAACGTGGTCGCCAATTCGCACTCCGCGAAACCGCTGCTCTATAAGATCACCGGCGTGTGGGGCAATCACGAGGGCTCGATGCTGCTGTGGATCCTCATCCTGGCGCTTTTCGGCTCGGCAGTGGCGGCCTTCGGCGGCAATCTGCCGCCCAGCCTGCGCGCCAGGGTGCTCGGCGTGCAGGCCTGGATCGGCACCGGTTTCCTCGCCTTCACGCTGTTCACCTCCAACCCCTTCCTGCGCGTCTTTCCGGCGCCCTTCGACGGCGAAGACCTGAACCCGCTGCTGCAGGATCCCGGCCTCGCCTTCCACCCGCCCATGCTCTATGCCGGTTACGTCGGCTTCTCCATGGCCTTCTCCTTCGCCATCGCCGCGCTGATCGAGGGCAAGGTGGATGCCGCCTGGGCGCGCTGGGTGCGGCCCTGGACGCTGCTCGCCTGGGCCTTCCTCACCGGCGGCATCGCACTGGGTTCCTGGTGGGCCTACTACGAGCTCGGCTGGGGTGGCTGGTGGTTCTGGGATCCGGTGGAGAACGTGTCTTTCATGCCCTGGCTGCTGGGCACCGCGCTGTTGCACTCGGCCATCGTGGTGGAGAAGCGCAACGCGCTGAAGACCTGGACCATCCTGCTCGCCATTCTCACTTTCTCGCTGTCGCTCATCGGCACTTTCATCGTGCGCTCCGGCGTGCTCACCTCGGTGCACGCCTTCGCAACGGATCCGGAGCGCGGCTTCTTCATTCTCGTGCTGCTGGCGATCGCCATCGGCGGTTCGCTCACCCTCTTCGCCGTCCGTGCGCCGTCACTGAAGGCCGGCGGCCTCTTCGCACCGATCAGCCGCGAAGGCGCCATGGTGATCAACAATCTTTTCCTTGCCGCCGCCTGCGCCGCCGTGCTCCTCGGAACGCTCTATCCGCTGTTTCTGGAACTGCTGACCAATGGCGAGCAGAAGGTCTCCGTCGGTCCGCCGTTCTTCAACGCCACCTTCGTGCCGCTCATGGTGCCACTGGTCTTCCTCATGGCGATCGGCCCGCTGCTGCCGTGGAAGCGCGCCGATCTCGCCGGCGCCCTCGCGCGCCTGAAGCTTGCCGCGCTGGCCGCCGTCGCGGCCGGCCTCATCGCCTGGTACGTCAGCGCCGGCGGGCCCATCCTGGCCGTTGCCGCCATGGGGCTCGCGGCGTGGCTCTTTGTCGGCGCACTGGTCGAATGGACGGACCGCGTGAAGCTCTTCCGCGTTGCGCCGGTCGAGACCTGGCGTCGTGCGCGCAGTCTGCCGCGCGCCGCCCACGGGATGACGCTTGCCCATGCAGGTCTCGCCGTCGTCATGGCCGGGGCCATCGGCTCTTCTGTCTGGAAGAGCGAGGTGGTCACCAACCTCAGGCCCGGCGAGACGGTGGAGATCGCCGGCTACAGCCTGCTTTTCGAGGGTGTCGGTAGGCTTGAGGGGCCGAACTACAGTGCGGAGCGCGCGCGCTTCACGGTGACGCGCGACGGCGAAGAAGTCGCCTTGATGTTCCCGGAAAAGCGCATCTACGCCGTGCGCGCCATGCCGACCACCGAGGCGGCGATCCGTACCACCCTGCTCGCCGACCTCTACACGGTCATCGGTGACGCCGACGGCCAGGGCGGCTGGACCGTGCGCGTCTACTACGAACCCCTGGTGCCCTGGATCTGGATCGGCTGCCTCCTCATGGTCGCCGGCGGTCTCACCTCGCTCAGCGATCGCCGTCTCCGGGTCGGCGCGCCGCACCGCCGGGATGCCGCAACAGCCGGCTCGCGGCCGGTGGCGGCGTGACTCCGGTCGAATAGGAAACTCCATGCTGCGGCGTCTGCTGTTCCTTCTGCCCGTCATCATCTTTGTGGTGATCGCCGGCTACTTTCTCTGGGGCCTCTCGCCCGAGCGCGATCCCGGCAACGTGCCGACGGCGATGATCGACAAGCCGACCCCGGATTTCGACCTCGCTGCCGTGCCCGGTCTGGGCGTGCCCGGGCTTGCCACCGCCGACCTTGCCGGCGGCGAAGTGGTGATGGTGAATTTCTTCGCTTCCTGGTGCGTGCCCTGCCGCGCCGAGCATGCCTACCTCACCGCCTTCAGCGAGGAGAGCGGCGTGCCGCTGTACGGCATCAACCACCGGGACAAGCCGGAGGATGCCATCGCCTGGCTGGCCGAGCTCGGCAACCCCTACCGGCGCATCGGCGCCGATCCCGGCCGCGCCGCCGTCGAGTGGGGCGTCACCGGCGTGCCGGAGACTTTCGTCATCGACGGTGTGGGTCGCATCCGCTGGCATCACCGCGGCCCCCTGGTGCCGGAAGTGATCGAGCGTGATCTCAAGCCGCTCATCGCGGCACTGCAGCCATGACGCGGTTGCTTTTCGCCGCTCTCCTGCTGCTCGCCGCGGCTGTTCCGGCTTTCGCGGTCGAGCCCGACGAGATGCTCGACGATCCGGTTTTGGAACAGCGCGCGCGCGATCTCTCCGCCGAGATTCGCTGCGTCGTCTGTCAGAACGAGTCGATCGACTCCTCCAATGCGGAGATCGCGCGCGAGCTGCGCGTGCTGGTGCGCGAGCGACTGATGGCCGGCGACAGCGACCAGCAGGTGTTCGACTATCTCGTGGCGCGTTACGGCGACTTCGTGCTGCTGCGTCCGCCGATGAAGCCGACCACCTATCTGCTGTGGTTCGGCCCCTTCCTGGTTCTGCTCATTGGTGCCGTCTCAGTCTTCGTCTACTTCCGCCAGCTGCGTCGCGCCCCCGCCATGCCGCCGGCGCTGAGCGCCGAGGAAGAGGCACGACTTGCCCGCCTGCTCGATGCGGAAGCCGGTGACGCCGTAGTGGACGATGGCGGGGAAGCGAAGCAGCCATGATCTTCTGGGTTCTCGCCGCGCTCATAGCGGCGCTGCTGGTGCTGGCGCTGCTGTGGCCTCTGCTGCGCCGGCGGGAAGCGGCGCCTGAGGCAGCCGACTACGACCGCGCCGTCTACCGTGACCAGCTCGCCGAGCTGGAGCAGGACCGCCATCGCGGACTTCTCGACGACGCCGAAGCCGAGGCCGCGCGGCGCGAGATCGTCCGGCGCCTCTTGCTCACCGAAGAGTCGAAGACGGCCGGCACCGCGAGCCGCAGCCCCTGGCCGCGCCGCCTCGCCCTGGCGCTGGTCGTGGCGCTGCCCCCGGCGGTGGGGCTCGGCCTCTACCTGCAGCTCGGCACGCCCGACCTGCCGGGCCTGCCGCTGGCCGGCCGCGACCCCGGCGGAGCGGCCGAGATGGCGCTGCTCGCCGAACGATTGGAGGTGCGTGCCGCCGACAACCCGGACGACATTGAAGTCCGCCTCGTGCTGGCCCAGGTTTACGAGCGCAGCGGGCGCTTCGCCGAGGCGGCTAAACTCTACCGCGCCGCCATCGACCTGATCGCCCGGCACGGCCCGGTACCGGGCCCGCTGCACGCGGCGCTGGGTGAGACCCTGGTGGCCGCGGCCGACGGTCGGGTCGAGCGCGACGCGCGGCTCGCCTTCGCCGCCGCCATTGAGGCCGATCCCGGCAACGTCCGGGCCCGCTACTACGCCGGCCTTGCCATGGCGCAGGACGGCCGCCTGGAGGAGGCCATCGGGGTCTGGACCGAGTTGGCCGCGGACTCGCCACCGGGCTCGCCCTGGGTCGGCCTGCTGCGCCAGCAGGTCGCCCGCGCCGCGGCGGAACTCGGCATCGAGCCGCCGGTGATCGCGCAGCCGGAAACTCCGGGCGAGGGGCCGAGGGGGCCCTCTGCGGGAGATGTCGAGGCGGCCCAGCAGATGTCGCCGGAGGACCGCCAGGCCTTCGTCCGCTCCATGGTCGAACAACTCGCCGGCCGCCTCGAGGCGGCGCCGGCCGATCCCGACGGCTGGCTGCGCCTCGCGCGCGCCTACGTGGTGCTGGGCGAGGCCGACAAGGCCCGCGAGGCCCTGGCCGCCGCTGAGACGCAGATCGCCGCCCTGGATGCGGATGCGCCGGAGCGCGCCGAACTGACTCGCCGCCTGGAGGCGCTGCGCAGCGAGCTGCCCTAGCTCCCGGGCCTATGGGGCGGCTCAGTCCGATGCTCTCAAACGCCTGGAATCGTTCCAATTCAAAGGCAATTCGGCCGGGCACGGTTTTGCTTGGCTTCCCCCGGAGGCTGCCTTACCGTCGACATCAAAGCGTCAAATAAGACGCAAGAAGGCTCACAGGGAGTCACGAGCTTTTGGCTTTGGCGGAGACGGGAACCGCGACAGCCGCAGCCGCTGCGGCGCTTGTCGCTGAAGATATCCATAAATCCTTCGGTGACCTGGAAGTCCTGAAGGGCGTGTCACTGACGGCGCGCGAGGGCGATGTCATCGCCATGCTGGGCTCCAGCGGCTCCGGCAAGAGCACCTTCCTGCGCTGCATGAACCTGCTGGAGCGGCCGAACGCCGGCCGCATCACCGTGGCGGGCGAAACCCTGCGCCTGAAGCCGGCCAGGCACGGCGGCGGGCTGGTGGCCGAGGACGCCGAGCAGATCCGCCGCATCCGCGCCCGCCTCGCCATGGTCTTCCAGAGCTTCAATCTCTGGTCTCACATGACGGTAATGCAGAACGTCATCGAGGCGCCGGTTCACGTCCTCAAGCGTCCCAAGGCCGATGCGGTGGAGTACGCCGGCGAGATCCTGCAGAAAGTCGGGCTCTACGACCGCCGCGATTACTATCCCGCGCATCTCTCCGGCGGCCAGCAGCAACGTGTCGCCATCGCCCGGGCACTGGCGATGGACCCGGCGGTGCTGCTGTTCGACGAACCGACCTCGGCGCTCGACCCGGAACTGGTGGGCGAGGTGTTGCGGGTCATCAGGCGACTCGCTGAAGAGGGCCGCACCATGATCGTGGTGACCCACGAGATGGGCTTCGCCCGCGAGGTCTCCAGCGAGACGGTGTTCCTGCACCAGGGCCGCGTCGAAGAGCAGGGACCGCCCAGCCAGGTGTTCAGCAACCCGCGCTCACAGCGATTCAGACAGTTTTTGGAGGGCAACCTGAAGTGATCGGGACCTCTCCGCCGTCCCCTTGCCTAACGGCTTTCGGGGACAACAGCACAGCAAACCCAAATGGAGGCAACTCGTGAAGAAACTCATTTCCGCGGTCTTCGTCGCCGCCCTGGCATTGGGCGCCGTCCAGGCAGATGCCAAGGAGTGGAAGAAGGTGCGCATCGGCGTCGAAGGCGCCTATCCCCCGTTCAGTGAAGTCACCGCCGACGGCAAGCTGGTCGGCTTCGACATCGACATCGCCAATGCGCTCTGTGCCGAGATGAAGGTCGAGTGTGAACTGGTGACCCAGGACTGGGACGGCATCATCCCGGCCCTGCAGGCGCGCAAGTACGACGCCATCGTCGCCTCGATGTCGATCACCGAGGAGCGCAAGCAGAAGGTCGACTTCACCGCGAAGTACTACAACACCCCGGCGAAGTTCGTGCGCAAGAAGGGCTCGGGCATCGAGATCACCGAGGAAGGCCTGAAGGGCAAGGCGGTCGGCGTGCAGCGCGCCACCATCCATGACAACTTCGTCACCGAAGTCTATGGCGACTCCGCCGAGGTGAAGCGCTACGGCACGCAGGACGAGGCCTACCTTGACATGGTCGCCGGCCGCGTCGATCTGCTGCTCGCCGACTCCGTGGCGCTGCAGGGCGGCTTCCTCGAGACCGACGCCGGCAAGGACTACGAGTTCGTCGGCCCCGACTTCAGCGATCCGAAGTATTTCGGTGACGGCGCCGGCATTGCCCTGCGCAAGGGCGAGGAAGATCTTCTGAAGATGTTCAACGCCGCCATCGAGGCGATCCGCGCCAACGGCACCTACAAGGCCATCCAGGACAAGTACTTCGATTTCGACGTATACGGCAGCTAAGGCGGCCGTGAGACTGGTCTGAGCAAACGCCACCGCCGAACCCTCGGCGGTGGCGTTTGAATTTCTGCAACGGCGTATGTTCGAGGCCCGTATGGAAGACGAATTTGCCAAGAGAATGCTCGACGTTCTCGATGGTTCTTTGCTCACCATAGCCGTTGCGCTTGTCTCGGTTGCCATCTCCCTTTTTCTCGGATTGCTCACGGCGACTGCGAAACTATCGGGGTCACGAGCCGCGCGGGTCGTCGCGGCGACTTACACCACCGTAATTCGCGGTGTTCCGGACCTTGTTCTGATGTTGCTGATTTTCTTCGGCGGCCAGTTGCTGGTCAATGACATCGGTGCCTACTTTGAGTGGGACTATATCGACATCGACCCCTTCATCGCCGGCACGATCACCATCGGTTTCATCTTCGGGGCCTACATGGGTGAAACCTTCCGCGGCGCGATCCTGGCGGTTCCCGTCGGCCTGTTGGAGGCCGGTTACGCCTACGGCATGTCGAAGCCGCAGGTATTCCTTCGCATCTTGGTGCCGCAGATGATGCGACATGCCTTGCCGGGCATCGGCAACAACTGGCTGGTGTTGATGAAGACGACGGCGCTGGTTGCCGTGATCGGTCTGCACGACATGGTGTTTCGTGCCGGTTCCCATGGCGGATCGACCCGCTTGCCCTTCCATTTCTACTTCGAGGTGGCGTTGATCTTTTTGATCCTGACGACGATTTCCGTC
Organism: Kiloniellaceae bacterium; assembly: GCA_036781105.1. GTDB lineage: Bacteria > Pseudomonadota > Alphaproteobacteria > Kiloniellales > Kiloniellaceae > Pelagibius. Next base: position 5,822 of record DAIQBR010000006.1, on the reverse strand, counting down.
TTGGGTCTGCGCTGGCTCGAGAAACGCTACAGCGTCGGCGTGCGGAGGGTCTGAACCATGGATTTTGCGCCAATCCTGGAGAACTATCAGCTTTACCTTGAGGGGCTGGTGACCACCGTGAAGCTGGTTTTCGTGGCGTTGATCATCGGCCTTGGCATGGCAGTGCCACTGGCGGTGATGCGGACGTCCAGCAATCCGCTGATCAACGCACCCGTCTGGGCCTATACCTATTTCTTCCGCGGCACGCCGCTTCTGGTGCAGATGTTCATGATCTACTACGGCCTCGGCCAGTGGCAGTTCATGATCGACATCAGCCAGGAGTGGACCTTCCTGCGCGACGCCTACTGGTATGCGCTCTTCGCCTTCACCCTGAACACTGCCGCCTACACAACCGAGATCATTCGCGGCGCCATCGAGGGCACGCCCTATGGCGAGATCGAGGCGGCGAGGGCCTGCGGCATGTCGAAGTTCCAGACCTACCGCCGGATCACTCTGCCCAGCGCTTTCCGGCGGGCGCTGCCGGCCTATTCCAACGAGGTGATCTTCATGCTGCACGGTTCGGCCATCGCCAGCGTGATCACCATCGTCGATATCACCGGCGCCGCGCGCATCGTGAACTCGCGCTATTTCAGCCCCTACGAGGCCTTCGTCTCGGCGGCGATTCTCTACCTCTGCCTGACTTTCCTCATCGTCGGCGGCTTCAGGCTGCTGGAGCAGCGCTGGTTCGCCCACCTGCGCCCGCACGAGGAGGCCTCCGGCAAGGCCAAGGCCCAGCCGGTCGCATAGCCGGCAGGCGGCCGAACGGGCCTGACCGGATGCGGTCTGTCTGTCTCTGGAAGGGAAGTGGTGGAGCTGAGGGGAATCGAACCCCTGACCTTCGCATTGCGAACGCGACGCTCTCCCATCTGAGCTACAGCCCCACAAGCTGTGCGCCGGGGCCTTGAATCGGCCCGGCATGGGAACCGCCCCAGGGCCGGAAACCGGCCTGGAGCGGGCGGATAATGTGGACAAGGCCGGGCCCTGTCAAGCGGTGCGTGGGCCCGGATTCGGCTCCCGATCCGCCCCGTGCTCCGGTCCGGGCGCGGCGGCTTGTCTCCGCCCAACGCCCTGGGTAGGGTAGCGCCCACTGGTTTCCCCTTGGGGTTTTCCCCCGATTCGACGGGGTTTTCCGCCTGCCAGCCGAGAGGTCTTAACGCCTGCCGATGATCATCCTGAATCCCCTCATCAACGTCATCCAGATCGCGCTCGGGCTCTACATCTGGGCCATCATCATCTCCGCCATCCTCTCCTGGCTGGTCCACTTCGGCGTGGTCAACACCCGCAACCAGTTCGTGTCGATGATCGGCGAAACCCTGTGGCGCATCACCGAGCCGGCGCTGAGGCCGATCCGCCGCTTCCTGCCCAACCTCGGCGGCATCGACATCTCGCCGATCATCCTCATCCTGATCATCTATTTCCTGCGCGATATCCTGGGCAACATTCAGTTCCGCCTGAACGCGGGTGGCTTCTAAGGGCTCGCCCTTCCGCCTCACCGCCGAGGGCTTGCGAGTCGACCTGCGCCTGCAGCCCGGCGCCAGCCGCGCCAGGGTCGATGGTTTCGCCGTGCTGGACGATGGCGCCACGGTGCTGAAGGTGCGCGTCACCGAACCGCCGGAGGGCGGCAAGGCCAACGCGGCGCTCATCAAGCTGCTCGCCAAGGCGTGGAAGCTGCCGAAGTCGGCGCTCAGCCTGGTGGCCGGCCACACGGACCGCCGCAAGACTCTCGCGGTGGAAGGTGATCCGGTGCTGTTGAAGCGCG
>DAIQBR010000006.1:0-3990 GCA_036781105.1 Kiloniellaceae bacterium | reverse complement strand
GACCTGACGGCGGACCTGGGCTAGTCGGCGGCGCTCCCGGGAGGGTGTCGGCCGGCTGCCTCGGGTGAACTGGCGGCGCGTGAACGAGCGAGCGAGAAGGAGTCGAATCTTGAGCAGCCCTGCAGCCAAATCCGCCGGCGCTGCCGTCATCGACGGCAAGGCCTTCGCCGCCGCGCTGCGCGAACGCATCGCCGCCGCCGTCGCCGACCTCAAGGCGCAGCACGCCCTGACGCCGGGCCTCGCGGTGGTGCTGGTGGGCGAGGATCCCGCCAGCCAGGTCTACGTGCGCTCCAAGGGCAAGCAGACCGTCGAGGCCGGCATGAACTCCTTCGAGCACCGGCTCGACGTGACGACGGACGAGGCGACGCTGCTGGCCAAGGTGGCGGAGCTGAACGCCGATCCCGCCGTGCACGGCATCCTCGTGCAGCTGCCCCTGCCGCCGCAGATCGACACCCAAACGGTGCTGGCCGCGATCGACCCCAACAAGGACGTCGACGGCTTCCACGTCATCAACGCCGGGCGCCTGATGACCGGCGGGCGCGGCGCCGAGGCGCCCATGGTGCCCTGCACGCCGCTCGGCTGCCTCATGCTGCTGAAGCATCGACTCGGCGATCTCTCCGGTCTCAACGCTGTGGTGGTGGGCCGCTCCAACATCGTCGGCAAGCCCATGGCGCAGCTGCTGCTGGCCGAGAGCTGCACCGTCACCATCGCCCACAGCAAGACGAAGGACCTGCCGGCGGTCTGCCGCGGCGCCGACATCCTGGTCGCCGCCGTCGGCCGCCCGGAGATGGTGAGAGGCGACTGGGTGAAGCCCGGCGCCACGGTGATCGACGTCGGCATCAACCGCGTCGATGCAGGAGAGGGCAAGACCCGGCTGGTCGGCGACGTGGCCTACGGCGAGGCCGCGGCGGTGGCCGCTGCCATTACCCCGGTGCCCGGCGGTGTCGGGCCGATGACCATCGCCGTGCTGCTCGCCAACACGGTGACCGCCGCCTGCCGCCAGGCCGGCATCCCCGCGCCGGACCTCGGCGCCTAGAGGCTAGTTTTCCGGCAGCGCCAGGCGGACCAGGCCCTTGATTGGCGCCTGGGGGTCCTGCGGCTCGCCGCGGCGCAGGATGACGATCTCGCCCGCGCGGGCGAGGTGCAGCGCCTGCTGGCGCACGGCGGTGAGGTAGCGCCGCCACAGGTCCGGCGGGTCGCTCTTGCGGCGGCGGCTCTCGGCGTAGGCGCGCGCCACGTCGTCGGGACTGAGGCTGGCGCCCGGCCCGGCTTCGTGCAGCTGCGCCAGGATGGCCGCCGCCACCGCGTCGCGCCGGCCGTCGTCTTCGCCTGCCGTATCGGTTTCTTTCTCGCTCATGGCCGCTGGCTTAGCACAGGGCAGGCGGCAGGTAACGCCCTTTAACCGCGCCGCCGGGCCGGAGGTTTGCGGGAGACATTCGCGCTGGACGCTGGCGCGGCCTCTGCCCATATTCGGGCCATGCTGGGCACGACCAATGCGCTGATCGCCGCAACCCTCTGCTTCGTCGGCGGCCACTTCCTGCTGTCGAGTCGGCCGCTGCGGCCGTTCCTCGTGCAGCGCTACGGCGAGGGCACCTTCCGCCTCATCTATTCGGTCGCCATGATGGTGGCCCTGATCTGGATGGTGGCGAGCTACCGCAATGCGCCTTACCTGCCGGTCTGGCAGCCGGGCCCGGCCTTCGCCTGGATCCCGCTGGTGGTCATGCCCTTCGCCTCGATCCTGCTGGTCGCCGGCCTGACCAGCCCCAACCCCACCCTGGTGGGCGGCGAGCGCTTTCTCGACGGCACGCCGGGCTCACCGGCGGTCGGCATCCTCTCGATCACCCGCTATCCCTTTCTCTGGGGCACCGGGCTCTGGGCGCTCTCCCATCTCTGCGTGAACGGCGACGTGACCTCCATCGTGATGATGGGCGGCATCGCCGTTCTCAGTTTCGCCGGCATGCACCACATCGACCAGCGCCGCGAGGCGGCCTTGGGGGCCGACTGGGGGCCGATGAAGCTGACCACCTCCATCCTGCCCTTCGCCGCGGTGCTGGCCGGGCGCAGCAAGGTCGACTGGCGCGGCATCGGCTGGTGGCGGCCGGCCCTCGGCCTCGTGGTCTATGCCGCGCTGCTGCATCTCCACGGCGGACTCATCGGCGTTTCGCCCCTGCCGTTCTAGGCATGGCAGGTTCCGATTCCTGGGCAATTTCCTGCAAGGGGCGTCCGGCTGGTTGGGGTAGACTCACGCCATGACCGTCGACCAGCAGACCGCCTACAGGCTTTCCGCCCGCGAAGGCACCGCGGCGCCCGCAGGGCGCGGGGGTGACGTGGTCTGCTTCTGGCGCGAGCGCCGCTTCGACGACCTGGAATGCCTGAAGGCGCGCTTCTCCCGCCACAGCTATGCGCCCCATGCCCATGACACCTTCGCCATCGGGGTCATCCTGGCGGGGGCCGAGGCCTTCCACTACCGCGGGGTGCGCCACGTCGCGCCGGCCGGCAGCCTCGTCGCGGTGAACCCGGACGAGCTGCACGACGGCCGCCCGGAGGGGCAGAGCTTCGCCTACCGCATGCTGTATCCCTCGATCGGGCTGGTCCAGGGCATCGCCGACGAGCTCGGCGAGCGCCCGGCGGGCTTCCCCGCTTTCGCCCGGCCGGTGATGGACGACCCCGAGGTGGCCGCCCGCCTCGGCGAGGCCCACGCCCTGATGGAGGCCCATGTGCAGAAGGGGGCCGACCGCCTGGCGGTGGACGAGGCCTTCACCGCGGCGCTCACCCTGCTGGTGCGCCGCCACAGCGCCAGCGACTCGCGTGGCCGGCGCCTGGGCCGCGAGGCGGCGCCGATCCGCCGCGCCCGGCAGCTCGCCGACGACTCCTACATGCAAGACCTGACCCTCAATGACCTTGCCGCGGCGGCAGGTCTCAGCCGTTTCTATTTCCTGCGCGCCTTCCGCCGCGAGGTCGGGGTGACGCCGCACGCCTATCTGACCGGGCGCCGCATTGCGGCGGCCAAGGCCCTGCTCGACGGCGACGAGCCCTTGAGCGCGGTGGCGCTGGCTTGCGGCTTCTACGACCAGAGCCACTTCACCCGCAGCTTCAAGGGCTGCACCGGGGTGACTCCGGGCCAGTACCGCCGCGGCAGCCGCGCCGCCGCCTGATCTTCAGTCGAGCTTGAAGCCCTTGGCCCGCACGAAGGCGCCGAAGCCGGCGCGCTCGGGCTTGGCGTACTGCCGCGCCTTGTCCTCCGACCAGCCGTAGTCCGGTGCCGTGCCGAAGCGCTCCACGTCGCGCTGCTTCGCATAGCTGCGGCGGCGGTCGTAGCGGCTGACGGCGGCTTCGATGTCGTCCTCGCGGTAGCGGTTCTCGTGCAGCGTCAGGGCGAGCGGCAGGCGCGGCGAGACCGCCGCCGGCTGTGCCGGCCAGCCGACCGCCAGGCCGGCGACGGGAAACACATGGTCCGGCAGGCCCAGCAGGCGGCTGACTTCCTCGGCGTCGTTGCGCAGCGCGCTGATCGGGCAGCAGCCGAGGCCGAGGCTCTCGGCGGCGAGCACGAAGGCAGAAAGTGCGATGCCGGCGTCGACCGCGGCATTGAAGAAGGCGTCCAAGTGGTCGTTGGCGAAGGGATGGCCGCGGTAGTCGTGGATCAGCCGCTGGCGCCGGTTGTTGCCGCAGAACACCAGCAGTGCCGGCGCTCCGGCTGTCCAGGGCTGGTCGGCGACGCGTTCGTTCAGCGCAGCGCGCAACGCGGGGTCGGAGACGATCACGATGTCGCGCTGCTGCAGGTCGCTCTTGGTCGGCGCGGAAAGCGCGACGGCGCCCAACAGGCGTAGCAATTCGAGCGTCACCGGTTGCGATGTGAAATGCCGCACCGAGCCGCGCCCGGCCATGCCGGTGAGCGCATTCGCTGACTCCGGCGCGTTGTCGCCGAGCCCTGCGGCGTCCTCGTAGCGTGCGGCCAGCGCTTCGCGCAGGGCTTTCAGCCCGCTGTCCGAC
>DAIQBR010000005.1:2723-31457 GCA_036781105.1 Kiloniellaceae bacterium | reverse complement strand
CCTCTACGGCGACGACAATCCGATCGGCGCTGTGCCCTTCGAGGTGAAGGTAAAGCTGCTGGCCGAGATCGATGCCTATGCCCGCGCCAAGGACCCCCGCGTGAAGCAGGTCAGCGCCTCCCTGGCCGGCGAGTGGCAGGCGGTGCAGATCCTGCGCGCCGGCGGCGAGCGCGCCGCCGACATCCGCCCCCTGGTCCGCCTCAACGTCTCGGTGGTGGTCGGCGAGGGCGACCGCATGGAGGCCGGCAGCCACGGCGGCGGCGGGCGCATCGCCTACGAGACGCTGCTCGATCCGGCGCACTGGCAGGCCGGCGTCGACGAGGCGCTGCGCCAGGCCCTGGTCAATCTGGAATCCGTCGACACGCCGGCCGGCGAGATGCCGGTGGTGCTGGGCGCCGGCTGGCCCGGGATCCTGCTGCACGAGGCGGTGGGCCACGGCCTGGAGGGCGACTTCAACCGCAAAAAGACCTCCGCCTTCTCCGGCCTGCTGGGCGAGCGGGTCGCCTCGCCGGGCGTCACGGTGATGGACGACGGCACCATGACGGACCGCCGCGGCTCGCTCACCATCGACGACGAGGGCACGCCGAGCCAGGCCACCGTGCTGATCGAGGACGGCATCCTGCGCGGCTACATGCAGGACCGCCAGAACGCCCGGCTCATGGGCATGCAGCCGACCGGCAACGGGCGGCGCCAGAGCTACGCCCACATCCCCATGCCGCGCATGACCAACACCGTCATGCAGTCCGGCGACGCCGACCCGCAGGAGATCATCGCTTCGGTTAAGAAGGGCCTCTACGCGGTGAACTTCGGCGGCGGCCAGGTCGACATCACCTCCGGCAAATTCGTGTTCTCCTGCACCGAGGCCTACCTGATCGAGGACGGCAAGATCGCTGCGCCGGTGAAGGGCGCCACCCTGATCGGCAACGGCCCTGACGTTATGACCAAGGTGAAGATGATCGGCAACGACATGAAGCTGGACGACGGCATCGGCACCTGCGGCAAGGAAGGCCAGGGCGTGCCCGTCGGCGTCGGCCAGCCGACCATGCTGATCGACGCCATCACCGTTGGCGGCACGGCGGCGGCCTGACGCCGCCGGGCTACTTCGCCGCGATCGCCTCGATTTCGACCAGCCAGTCCGGGTGAGCCAGCCCGCTGACGAAAACCAGCGTGGATGCCGGCTTGGCGTCGCGCATCATGCGGTCGCGCACCTCGCGGAAATCGGCGAGATCCTCGCGCCGGGTGAGGAAGGCGGTGACCTTCACGATGTGGTGCGCGTTCATCTTGGCAGCGGCGAGTACCGCGAAGATGTTGCGCCAGATTTGCTCCATCTGGGCCGTGGCGCCTTCGGCCAGCTCGCCATCGGGATCGACGCCCACCTGGCCTGAGATGAGCAGCCAGTTCTGGGCGTTTTGGGTCTCGATGCCGTGACTGTAGCGCGAAAAAGGCGCGGCGACGGTCGACGGCGTGTGCTGTCTGTGCATGCCTTTCCCCCTCTGTAGCGATCTGCCTTATGCCGATCCCAGGTGGCGGATTTCCCCGCCGACTTATCATGTGTTAACACTTGAGCAAGCAGACCGTGGGATTGTTGCACCCGGGCCGCTGTGAAAATAGCCTTATCGCGCGGCGGGTATCAGCTTCGACAAACCACCCCAAGTGCGATGCGACTTCCGGCAACCTACACCTTTCTCGGACTCCTCGGCGTGGCGCTGCTGACAGCCGCAGGACCCGCCCAGGCCCAAGCTCAGGCCTGCCGCGACGGTGCGGCCCGCTGCGCGCCGCGCATCATCTTCGGCCAGCACGGCGATACATCCTTCGAGTTCGACAGTTCGCCCCCGCTGCGGCGCTCCGCCGCGTCGAGCCGGCAGGCCTATTTCGGCAGCGGCGAGGAATACAGCGAGACCCTGGAGCGCCTGCAAGCCCAACTGCAGCGCATGGCCGCACGCGAGCGCCTCGCGGGGCTGGAGTTGTCGCCGGCCCAGGAGGCCGCCAAGGACGAGATGTCACCGGCCCTGCTGCGCGCCCTCACACTCTCCCGGCGCTCCCGCCAGCAGGGTGAAGAGGCCAGCCGGAACCACTGACCCGGCCTTCCCGTCCCGGAATCTGAAATTTCGCTAGCGCTTGCGCAGAAACAGCATCACGCCCAGCACGGCCAGGGTGGAGATCAGCGCCGGCACGATGGCCAGGGTCACGGCCTGCGACAGGCTGGCGATGCTGCCCGGCTCGGCATGGCCAGCCATGAAAGCGAAGACGAAGAGCAGATAGGCAGTGGCGCCGACCTTGACGACCCAGCCCTTCAGCCAGCGCCTGGTCTCGGGATCGAAGGGCATGAGCCGGGCCTTTCCTCTCGCAGATTCCTGTGGTGCCTCGCGGCCGGAGCCGGAGTTTAGCCGCCGCAGGGGGCCGGGGCAAAAGCCCTGTTCCGGCCGTTGCACTGGACATTCCGGCGGCCGGCCCCAATTATTGGGTGAAGCCGCTGGCCCCGGGTGCCGCGTAGCTGTTCATTGAAAGCGGCCACGCGTCCGACACTCCCAGAGGAAGGCGAAACTCCCATGACGCCCTCAATTTCGCGATTTTCCACGCCCCTGCTGCTTGCCGGCGCCCTGCTGTTCGCCGGCACCCTGCAATCCACCCCTCCGGCCGCGGCGCAGTCCTGCGCCACCATCGGCTCGTCGACCTTCTGCGGCGCCCGCGGCTCGCACAACACCGTCGGCAACACGATCATCTTCAACAACGGCGATGCCGGGCGGCGCATCGGCAACTACTCACTTATCGGCACGCCGCCAAACAGCCGGCTCTACCGCGGTGCCGAGCGCAGCGACCTGGTGCCGCCGCGCACCTTCAGTGGCGTGCGCACCGCGACGCGGCTGCCCGGCAGCGGCGAGTTCTACGATTCCCGCATCGCCGCCCTGCGCGCCGAGATCCTCGCCATCGAGGCGCAGTACCAGCTGGAGCAGCTGGATCTGACCCCGGCGCAGGAAGAGGCCAAGACGCAGATGTCGCCGGCCCTCGTGCGGGCCCTCACCCTGGCCAAGCAGGCGCGCGAAAAGGCCGCCGCTGAAGGCGGCGCGACCTCGGTCGAATAGAGCCACACGGGGTGAACACCGGGGGCCTCAGTAGGCGCACTCGGCGAAGATCGGGTCGATGGATTCCTGCCAGCGGCCGTGGAAGTCGTCGAGCAGGTATTCGGCCGGACATTTCTCGCGCTCCACGCGGCTGCGCAGCAGCGCCAGGAAGTGGCTCTCGTTATCGCCCTGGCCGTCCAGGCGCCCGCGCGCCTTCAGCCCGGCGGCGGCGATCTCCACCGCCTGATGTGCAATGGCGTTCAGCCTGCGCCCGCGAAACGGCGTGTGCAGCGCCTGGCGCGGCACCTCATCGCGCAGGTACTGGTGTTCCTCCAGGGTCCAGTCCTTCACCAGGTCCCAGGCGGCATCCAGGGCCGTCGTGTCGTAGAGCAGCCCGACCCACAAGGCCGGCAGTGCGCAGAGCGACTTCCAGGGCCCGCCATCGGCACCGCGCATCTCCAGGAACTTCTTCATGCGCACTTCGGGAAACAGGGTCGAGAGGTGGTCGGCCCAGTCGCCCATGCGCGGCTTCTCGCCCGGCAGCGCCGGCAGCTTGCCGGCGAGAAAGTCGCGGAACGACTGGCCGGAGGCGTCGACGTACTTGCCGTCGCGATAGACGAAGTACATCGGCACGTCGAGCACGTGGTCGACGTAGCGCTCGAAGCTCATGCCGTCCTCGAAGACGAAGGGCAGGATGCCGCAGCGGTCGGGATCGGTGTCGGTCCAGATGTGGCTGCGGTAGCTGAGAAAACCGTTGGGCTTGCCTTCGGTGAAGGGCGAGTTGGCGAACAGCGCGGTGGCCACCGGCTGCAGCGCCAGGCCGACGCGGAACTTTTTCACCATGTCGGCTTCGGAGGCGAAGTCGAGGTTCACCTGCACGGTGCAGGTGCGCAGCATCATGTCGAGGCCCAGACTGCCCTTCTTGGGCATGTACTCGCGCATGATCTTGTAGCGCCCCTTGGGCATCCAGGGGATGTCTTCGCGCGCCCACTTGGGCTGGAAGCCCAGGCCCATGGCGGCGACCTTCAGGGGGCCGGCGACTTCGCGGATCTGGTCGAGATGGGCGTGCACCTCGGCACAGGTGTCATGAATGGACTTCAGGGGCGCGCCGGAGAGCTCGAACTGGCCGCCCGGCTCCAGCGACACGCTGGCGCCGTTCTTGGCCAGGGCGATGACCTTGCCGTCCTCGGCGACCGGCGACCAGCCGAAGCGCTGCAGGCCCTTCAGCAGGGCCTCGATGCCGCGGTCCCCCCCGTGCGGGAGCGGGCGAAAATCGTCGAGGGAATAGCAGAATTTCTCGTGCTCGGTGCCGATGCGCCAGGCCTCGGGCGGCTTGCAGCCGGAGGCCAGGTATTCAATCAGCTGAGCCTTGTCGTCAATGACTTCGCCCTGGCTTTGCGGCGGAGCGGACATGCCTGATCCCTCGATCCAAGCGGGCCCCCGATGCGCAGCGGCACCCTCCCGGGCCGCCCGACCGATCGCCAGCTTGTTCATGAAGTCAGCGCCCGCCCCCCGAACGCCAGATGGTCTCTCTTATTCTTTCGCGCAGCACACGGCGGCCCTCTTGCCGGAACCTGCCGCATAGGAACCTAAGTGCACCCGTTGCTTCCGGTTTTCAATCCTCCGGATTGCTCAGGCCTCGGACGCCGGGAAGCCGGCGAGCGCCGCCGGCGGCCGCCGGGCCCCGTCGCCGAGCACCGCCTGCCAGCAGGCGATGGCCGCCAGGGCCGCCGTGTCGGCCCGGAGAATCCTGGGCCCCAGGCCGACCGGCGTAACAAAAGGCAGTTTGCGCAGGGCGTCAAGTTCGCTCTCCGCGAAGCCGCCCTCCGGCCCGGTCATGACCGCCCAGGGCTGCGTCTTGCCGCCGCTTTCAGCGCGGATCGCCAGCAGTGCTTCTGCGACCGGCCGCGCCTCGCCCCACTCGGCGCAGACCATGAGCCGGCGGCCGGCCGGCCAGTCCGCCAGCAGCTGGGTGAAACTCACGGTCTCGCGCACGTCCGGGACCGTCAGGCGCTCGCACTGCTCGGCCGCCTCGCGGGCGTTGGCGGCGAGGCGCTCCTCGTTCACCCGGCTGACCGAGGTGAAGCGGGTCATCACCGGCTGCAGCAGCGAGCAGCCGAGCTCCGTCGCCTTTTCCGCCATGAAGTCGATGCGCGCCCGCTTGATCGGCGCAAAGACCAGCCAGAGATCCGGCTCCGGCTCGGCCGCGCGGCGCTGTTGCAGCAGCTTCAGCGAGCACCAGCCCTTGCCGAGACCCTCGATCTCGGCCAGCCACTCGCCGTCGCTGCCATTGAAGACTGCCAGGCGTGCACCCTGGCCCAGACGGAGCACCGAGCGCAGGAAGTGCGAGCGGGCGTGGTCGAGCCCCAGGGTCTGCCCGGCGGTCAGGCTCTGGTCGATATGCAGCCGCGTGGCGATCTTGCTGTCAGCGCTCATCGTATCCCCGGCATTCGGGCGGCACGGCTTTCTCCCCGTTGGATTCGGCGTTAGACATTAGGGGATGAACCAGACCTCTTCCAGTTCGGGGGCCCCTCGAGGCGCTTCCGGGGCCGGCGCCAGCGACATCCGCGCCGATCACTGGGTGCTGCGCCTCGCCCCCCGGCAGGCGCGGCCCTATCTGCGGCTTGCCCGTCTCGACCGGCCGATCGGCACCTGGCTGCTGCTGTTCCCCGGCTGGTAGGCCATCGGATTGGGCGACGCCTATGGGGGCGACGCCGCCGCCAATCCCGGGCCGTCGTGGTGGCTCTACCTCTACTTCGGCCTCGGCGCGGTGCTTATGCGCGCGGCCGGCTGCACGGTGAACGACATCCTGGATCGCGACATCGATGGCAGGGTGGCGCGCACCGCGACGCGGCCGATCCCCGCCGGCGAGGTGAGCCTGACCCAGGCCGGGCTCTTCCTGCTGATCCTGCTGCTGGTTTCCCTCGCCATCCTGCTGCAGATGAACGGCCTGACCATCCTGCTGGGCTGCGCCTCGCTGCTGCTGGTCTTCCCCTATCCGCTGATGAAGCGGATCACCTACTGGCCGCAGGCCTGGCTGGGCCTCACCTTCAACTGGGGCGCCCTGATCGGCTGGACCGCCGCGACGGGGGTCTTCGGCTGGCCGCCGCTGCTGCTCTACCTCGGCGGCATCGCCTGGACCCTCGGCTACGACACCATCTATGCCCACCAGGACAAGGAGGACGACGCCCTCATCGGGGTGAAGTCCCTGGCCCTGCGCCTCGGCGCCGGCAGCAAGCCCTGGCTGGCCGGCTTCTTCGCCGTCGCCCTCGCCTTCTTCGGCCTCGCCGGCTGGGCGGCCGGGATGCTGTGGCCGTTCTGGATCGGCCTCGCCGCCGTCGCCGCCCAGTTCGCCTGGCAGGTGATCGACGTCGACCTCGACCACCCCGCCAACTGCCTCACGAAGTTCAAGTCCAACCGCTACGTCGGCTGGCTGCTGCTGGCCGGAATCCTGGCTGGAAGTCCTTGGGCCGGCAGCCTCTGGGCCGGCCTCGCGTGACCACTCTCCAACAGGCGCCCGAGGACTTCATCCGTGCCAATACGCGCCTGGAGGCGCCGCCCCTGGTGCCCGAGGTGCAGCTGCACCTCGCCAGCGAGGTGGTGCCCCTGTGGGAGGCGACGGAGGAGGAGCTCGCTGCGACCGGCCTGCCACCGCCCTTCTGGGCCTTCGCCTGGGCCGGCGGCCAGGCCCTCGCGCGCTACCTGCTGGACCATCCGGAAGTGGTGCGCGGCAAGCGGGTGCTGGACTTCGCCGCCGGCTCCGGCCTGCAGGGCATCGCCGCGAAGCTGGCCGGGGCCGCCAACGTCGAGGCCGTCGAGATCGACGCCTTCGCCTGCGCCGCCTGCCGCCTCAACGCGGCGGCCAACGGCGTCGAGATCGCCGTGCGGGAAGCCGATATCGTGGGCAGCGCGAACCCCGGTTGGGACGTCGTCCTCGCCGGCGACATCTGCTACGAGCGCCCGGCGGCCGAGCGCATCACCGCCTGGCTGCGCGGGCTGGTGACGGAAGACTGCCTCGTCCTGATGGGCGACCCCGGGCGCACCTACCTGCCGCGCCAGGGCCTGGAGCGGATCATCGCCTATGGCGTGAAGACCAGCCGCGAACTGGAAGACAGCGACCTGCGCAACGCGGTGGTATGGAAGCTATCGACAGACTCTTGATGGCACCGAGTTACTGCGCCGCCTGCCGGGCGAGGTCCTCCAGGTAGGAGACAATGGCGCAGTCCTGCGCGCCTTCGGACCGGCGATGGCCCTGCAGGAAAGCACAAACATCCATTCGCGGCGGCGTATCTGCCGAATAGAGGCGCCTGACCAGCCTGTCGGCCTTGTGGCACGAGCGGCAGTGCTTGTCGAACAGCGCACGCCCCCGTTCCACCTCGTCGGCCGCAGCGGCGGCAGCTACCAGGCCCTGTGCCCGGACCGGCCCGACGCTAGCAATGAGCACGATGAACAGAAAGAAGACCAGAGCAAACGATCGACGCATGGTGCGGTCCTCGTGGTTCCGAGAAGCCCAAGCCTGGCAGCCGCAGCTGACGGTAACCTTGCGTCGGGCGAAGCGGATCGCCGGGTCAGGACGGGTTGTCGGTCGCGGCGCAGAGCAGCCGCGCGGCGCCGTAGTGCGCCACCACCGGCTCCTGGGTCTGGTCGTTGTCGGTGAAGATGGCGATGGCCTGCACGCGGTCCGGCGGCAGCTTGCCGAAGGCGGCCTGGAAGTCCGCCACCAGGTCGCGCTTCTCGCTCTCCCAGGCCAGCGGACTGACGATGCCACCCTGCACGACGATGGAGCGAACCACGCCGGGCAGGTAGGGCGAGTCGACGATGGTCTCCTCCGGCACCCTGCCCGTGGTCCAGACGTAGCGCAGCGTCGGCACCGCACGCGGCGCCGCGAAGCTGCCGGGATCGCCGAACATGACGAAGATCGAGGCGGCGACGTCTTCCAGGTCTTTCTCGAAGAGGCTGGCGCTCTCCTGCAGTTCCTCGACGCGCCAGTCCCATTCCAGGTAGGGGCAGAGCTCGGCGTCGAAGTCGACCGGCAGCACCAGGCCGGAGGCCGAGCGCTGCCCCTGGGCGCGGATCGACAGGCGATCCTGCGAGGAGGCGATGCGATAGTCGGTATGGCCGACCAGCGGCATCTCGATCCAGCCCTGCTGGATCGCCCGCGCCGGATCGAACAGCGTGTCGGGGCGGTCGAAGACTCCCGCGCGCTGCAACTGCGGCTGCGCCGTGCAGGCGGCGAGAACGAGGAAGCAGACGGCAGCAAGGCCGCGGCTGAGCAAGGTGCTGATCATAGCGCGCACTATAGACGCGCAGAGCCCCGCGTCGCCAGGGTCTGCGGGGTCAATCCAGTAGCAGGCGACAGTTGTCGCGGATGCAGGATGCAAGCGCGGCCTGAGTTTTCCCGTCAAGGACTCCGTCACTGCGTCCGGGACTGTAGCCCTTGGCCGTGAGGGCGTTCTGGTAGCGCCTGACCACCTCGACGCCATCCAACTCCATCGCTGTCGCAAATGACTGCTCGGCCTCCACCCCGCGCCCGAGGCCCATCAGCGCATGGGCAAGCGTATCGTGATTTGACGCCTTCTGCGGCTCAAGCCTCACGGCCTGCTCGGCGAGAGGCAGCGCTGCGTCGTAGTCGCCTTTCTCCAGAAGATGCCAGGCGTAGTTGTTGTAGGCCGTCGCGTTTCTGGGACCGCTGCTGAGCGCGGCTTCGTAGTCGCGCTCTGCGGCTTCGAGCCGACCCTGCCGGCTGAGCAGATTGGCGCGGTTGTTGTGGGCGGCAGAAAAATCGGGCGCGAGGCGGATCGCTTCGTCGAAGTCGGCCATCGCCAGATCTTCGCGTCCGGTCTGTGAGTAGATGACGCCACGGAAGTTGTAGGCGTTGATGCGCTCTTGCTCGGAGTCGGCGCCAAGGATGACGGCGGTGCAGGCATTTACGTTGGCCTGCGCAGTTGCACCCTCTTCCGCAACCCGGCAGGCCTCCTGCGAAGCCCGCCAGTCGCCGGAGGGCTGTGCGGCACAGCCGGCAAGCCCGGTCAGCAGAAGCGCGACAATCCTTCTTGCCATCCGACTCTCCCTCGGCTGGACGCGATTTTCTCGGAAGCTTAGCAACTCATGGGAGAAGCGCGAAGCGAAACCTTCAGCGCACGATGAGTTCGAAGCCCGGCACCGACCAGGGCACGGCGCTGGCCTGCAGCGCTTCCACCAGGGCGCGGCGCTGCTCGATGTTCCTGATGTTGGCCAGGATCATGGCGTCGATTTCGACGTCCGGGTGGTGGGCGCGGTGCAGCACCGCCAGGGCGTCTTCCTGGCCGACCGCCCGGTGCACCCGCTGCTCCGCCGGCACTGCTGCCAATGCCAGGGGCGCCGCGGGCTGCTCCGGATCGGCCAGGCAGCCGTGCACCGAGAGGTAGACGTAGGCCTCGCTGACCGCCGGGCCCCCTTCGATCTCCAGCGCGACCCGGTCGATGCGGCCGTAGCCGTAGTTGCCGGCACCGATCTCGGTCTCGTGCATGCGCTCGACCTGCGCTTCGGTAAGCCAGGTGACGTAGACCTGGACCCGCGTCCCCGGTGCCTCGTGCAGGGTCGCGGAGATCGAGCCGTAGCGGGTCATATGGGCGGAGAACACCACGTCATGGTCGGCCAGGCTTGCCCGCGTCACCGGAATGGTCGAGGACTCCCCCTTCAGGTGGCCGAACTTGCGGTGCAGCTGTTCCGGCGCGCGGTTGGAGCCGTGCGCGATGACCGGCACCCGCCCGGCGAGTACGGCGGGATCGAGCGGCCGGCTCAGGGCGTCGCTGTTACCGTCTCTGTAGAGATAGGAGCCCGCCGGCGCGGCATAGGGATAGCCCTTGGCCAGGCGCAGCAGTGCGTCATCGCTTTCGGGAAGGGCCCAGGGCATCAGAGGTCTGTCAGACGCCGGGGGTCCGGCAGCCGGCTAGTCGGTGCAGGGCGGCGGGGCGTCGTTGTCGATGCACTCAATCCGAAACCGGGTCGTGCAGTGATCGACCGTCTGCCAGGCATGCTTGGCCCATTCTTTCTTCGCCGCTTCATAGTCGGCGAAGGGACCGAACCACTTCTCGTCACCGCCGATGGCCTCGACAAAGTGCGTGTCCTTGTATTCGCCACCGACAACATAGTACTGGATCATCAGGCTCCCGCCTCTCGACTTGGAAAACGTCTTGCGACCCTACCTGAGGGCTTTCCAGAGCGACCGCGGATCTACGCCGGATCCGCGAATCCCCCTGGAAGAATAGGGAATTTCCGCTCGCAATGTATAGTGCCAATGCGGCATTTCAAGTTGGTTAACCCCTCGTCGCTCATTTGTGTTCCGAGCGTCAGCTTATGGCCAAAATCGGCCATCCGGGGTGGCGCGCGCCTAGGGTTTCCCCGCCGCCTCAACACAGGATAGATTAACGCCTGCCAAGCTGTACCCCTCCGAGCGAGTCTCCGGAGTCTGTCGGAAAGGGGGGCGGCGGGAAACTAGAGAGGGTCCTGGGACCTATGGATTTCGAGATTTCCGGTTTCAGCCTGCTGGTGCTGGCCATTGTCTTCCTGGCGGTGGTCATCGTCGCCATGGGCGTTCGGGCCGTGCCCCAGGGCTACGAGTACACGGTGGAGCGCTTCGGGCGCTACACCCGCACCCTGCCGCCCGGCCTGGGCATCATCTTCCCGGTGATCGACCGCATCGGCGCCAAGGTGAACATGATGGAGACGGTGCTCGACGTCCCCCAGCAGGAGGTCATCACCCGCGACAACGCGCTGGTGCAGGTCGACGGCGTGGTCTTCTATCAGGTGCTCGACGCCGCCGCGGCCTCCTACGAGGTGCGCGACCTGCAACGCGCGGTGCTGAATCTGACGATGACCAACATTCGCACCGTCATGGGCTCCATGGACCTCGACGAACTGCTGTCGCGGCGCGACGACATCAACACGCGCCTGCTGCAGGTGGTCGACGACGCCACCGAGCCCTGGGGCATCAAGGTGACGCGCATCGAGATCCTGGACATCACGCCGCCGGCCGACCTGGTGGATTCCATGGCGCGCCAGATGAAGGCCGAGCGCGACAAGCGTGCCACCGTGCTGGTCGCTGAGGGCGACCGCCAGGCCCAGGTGCTGCGCGCCGAGGGCGAGAAGCAGGCGCAGATCCTGGCGGCCGAGGGCCGCCGCGAGGCAGCCTTCCGCGACGCCGAGGCACGCGAGCGCGAGGCCGAGGCCGAGGCCAAGGCCACCACCATGGTCTCCGAGGCCATCGCCCGCGGCGACGTGAACGCGGTGAACTACTTCGTCGCCCAGCGCTACGTCGACGCTCTCGGCAAGTTCGCCGACTCGACCAACCAGAAGACCTTCTTTCTGCCGGTGGACGCCGCCGGGATCCTCGGGGCGATCGGCGGCATTACCGAGATCGCCCGCGATGCCATGGAGCAGCGGCAGGTCGCCAAGGGCCCCTGGGAGGGCGGTGCCCCCCCTGGCGGCGGCAGCGCGGGTGGCAGCACCGCCGGCGGCAGCTCGGCCGGCGGCAGCTCGGCGGGCGGTGGAGGCCGGCGTACATGATCAGCTTTGATCAGATCGAATTCTGGAACTGGTGGGTCGTCGCCGTCTTCCTGATTGGCATCGAGGTCTTCGCCCCCGGCGCCATTTTCCTCTGGATGGGCATCGCCGCCGGCATCGTCGGCTTCCTGCTGCTGCTCTTTCCGCAGATGACCTGGCAGATCCAGCTGCTGCTCTTCGCCGTGCTCTCGGTCGGCTCGATCGCAGTCTGGCGCTTCTTCCTGCGCGACCGCTTCCCGGCACCGCTGACCGGGCGCCTGCTGAACCGGCGCGGCGCCAGCTACGTCGGGCGCACCTTCACCCTCAAGGAGCCCATCGTCGACGGCAGCGGCCTGCTCCACGTCGACGATTCGCGCTGGAAGGTGCAGGGCGCGGACATGCCCGCCGGCACCAAGGTGAAGGTAACCGGCATCGAGGGAACCGTGCTGACCGTCGAGCGCGCCTGATGCCCTTCTCGTCGTTGCGTGACTTTATCGACCGGCTGGAGCGGGCCGGGCGCCTGAAGCGCGTCTCGGCGCCGGTTTCCCCCGAGCTGGAGATGACCGAGATCCAGACCCGTCTGCTGGCCGAGGGCGGCCCGGCGGTGCTGTTCGAGAACGTGGTCCACGCAGACGGCCGCAAGGCGGAGATGCCGGTGCTGGTGAACCTCTTCGGCACCGTCGAACGCGTCGCCTGGGGCATGGACCGCGAGCCTTCCCAGTTGCGCGAGGTGGGAGAGACCCTCGCCTTCCTGCGCCAGCCGGAGCCGCCGGGCAGCCTGCGCGAGGCCTGGGAACACCTGCCCCTGCTGAAGACCGTCATGGCGATGAAGCCGAAAACCGTCGGCACCGGCCCCTGCCAGGAGGTCGTGCTGACCGGCGACGACATCGATCTCGCCCGCCTGCCGGTACAGACCTGCTGGCCGGGCGAGCCGGCGCCGCTGATCACCTGGCCGCTGGTGGTGACGCAGGGCCCCAATCCCGGCGGCGACAAGACCGACGACTTCAACCTGGGCATCTACCGCATGCAGGTGACCGGACGCGACACCACCATCATGCGCTGGCTGAAGCACCGCGGCGGCGCCCAGCACCACGCCCGCTGGAAGGCGGAGAAGAGCCGGCCGCTGCCGGCTGCCGCGGTGATCGGCGCCGATCCCGGCACCATCCTGGCCGCCGTCACGCCGGTGCCGGATACCCTCTCCGAGTACCACTTCGCCGGGCTGCTGCGCGGCCGCAAGGTGGATCTCGTCGACTGCAAGACCCAGCCGCTGAAGGTGCCGGCCGAGGCCGAGATCGTCATCGAGGGCGAGGTTTCGCTCGACGAGTCGGCCGAGGAAGGCCCCTACGGCGACCACACCGGCTACTACAACGCCGTCGAACGCTTTCCGGTGTTCAGGGTCACCGCCATCACCATGCGGCGCGACCCGATCTACCTCTCCACCTTCACCGGACGGCCGCCCGACGAGCCCTCGGTGCTGGGCGAGGCCCTGAACGAGGTCTTCATCCCGCTGCTGCAGCAGCAGTTCCCGGAGATCGTCGACTTCTGGCTGCCGCCGGAGGGCTGCAGCTACCGTGTCGCCGTCGTTTCCATGAAGAAGGCTTACCCCGGCCACGCCAAGCGCGTGATGATGGGGGTGTGGTCTTACCTGCGCCAGTTCATGTACACCAAGTGGGTCATCGTCGTGGACCACACGGTGGACGCGCGCGACTGGAAAGACGTTATGTGGGCGATCTCCACCAAAATGGACCCGGCCCGCGACATCACCCTGGTCGAGAACACCCCCATCGACTACCTCGACTTCGCCTCACCGGAAGACGGTCTCGGCTCCAAGATCGGCCTCGACGCCACCGACAAGTGGCCGCCGGAGACCAAGCGCGAATGGGGCCGCGAGATCCGCATGGACCAGGCCGTGATCGACCGCATCGACAGGCTGTGGCCCGAGCTTGGCCTGCCCGGCAGCGGCAAGAGTATCTGGAAATAGGCGATCTGCCGACAGATTCAGGGAATCCGCGGCATAGCGGCCGGCGACCGAAACAATTCCCCGGCTTCCGCAATTGCTTTGAAACACTTCGCTACAATTCAGCGTCTGGATTCCGGCCGCCAGAGGGCTAGACTGATCCTTGGAGCGAAAGCTCACAGTCGCCGCGCCCGCCGCCCCCGCACGCTTTGTGCGCGGGTCCGATTGGCAAAGCGCATGTGATCGTGAATGCAGTGACTGTACCTTTTCCCCAGATGCCCCAAAGCCGCCCGCGAACCGGCCCGTGCGAGCCGCTGCTGGCGCTGAAGTCGCCGGTGAACCGCTTCAGCTATGACTACTGGAAGCGCAAACGCGGCTGCCGGGCGATGCCGCGGCGGGGCGACATCGATCCGGCGGAGATCGTCAAGATCCTGCCGCACATCTTCCTGCTCGACGTGCGTCACCAGCCGCTGGATTTCCGCTACCGCCTGATCGGCACCAAGATGGACGAGCACATGCTGGGGCGCTACACCGGCATGTGGATGAGCCAGATCCCCCACCAGGCGGCACCCAGCCGGATCTGGGCCAACTGCCGCCAGGTCGCGCTGCTGGGCCGCCCGCTGGCCGGCGACACCCCCTACATCGGCAAGGGCAAGGAGTTCCTCACCACCGAGGACCTCATCATGCCGCTGTCCGACGACGACCGCCGGGTGCAGATGCTGTTCGTCACTGTCGGCTTCGTCTGAGCCGCCGCGTTAACCATTGCCGCCAAAATCCTTGACCTGCGGCGGCCCCAACCATACGTTTCCGGGGCTATGACGACCTTCCAGGGACTTCTGTCGCTTCGACTTATTGCCCCGGCCGCCTGAAGTGCGCGCCGGGTAAAGCCGTCGTCCGACATCCGCCGTCCCTGAATGAGGTTCGCTCCGATGAGCGACAGTCCGCGAAAAACCCCAGATTTCGGCCCTTCCGCGCCTTTTCATGCCTGCCTGAACCGCGCGCTCGCGCCGGGTCGGAGCCTCCGGCGACTTAGCCGCGGCCGCTGCGCCTTGCTGGCGCCGCAGCGGTCGTAATGGCGGCCAAGCGAGATTCAAGGAAATGGCGCCCGGCGGAGGCAGAGCACAAGCCGCCCCGCCCGGCAGGAAGGGAACCTAAGAGATGACCGAGAAATCCACCCCCAAGGGTCCGATGGTCGACCCCAGTAGCAAGTACACCGCCTTCCGCCCCATCGACCTGCCGGACCGGCAGTGGCCGGGGCGGGTCATCACCGAGCCGCCGATCTGGTGCTCGGTGGACCTGCGCGACGGCAACCAGGCGCTGATCGAGCCGATGAACGGCGAACGCAAGCGGCGCATGTTCAAGACCCTGGTGGAAATGGGCTACAAGGAAATCGAAGTCGGCTTCCCGGCGGCCTCGCAGACCGACTTCGACTTCGTGCGCCAGCTCATCGAAGAAGACCTGATCCCCGACGACGTCACCATCCAGGTGCTGACCCAGGCGCGCGACCACCTGATCGACCGCACCTTCGAGTCCATCGTCGGATCGCGCCGCGCCATCGTGCACCTCTACAATTCGACCTCCACCGTGCAGCGCCGCGTCGTCTTCAACCTGGACCGTGCCGGCATCGTCGATATCGCGGTGAAGGGCGCCGAGCGGGTTCGCGCCCAGGCGGAAAAGATGCAGGGCACCGAGGTTGTCTATCAGTACTCGCCGGAGAGCTTCACCGGCACCGAGCTCGACTTCGCCAAGGAGATCTGCGAAGCGGTGATGGACGTCTGGCAGCCGACGCCGGACAACAAGACGATCCTGAACCTGCCGGCCACGGTGGAGATGTCGACGCCGAACATCTATGCCGACCAGATCGAGTGGTTCCACCGCAACATCCGCGACCGTGATTCCATCGTGCTGTCGCTGCATCCGCACAATGACCGCGGCACCGGCGTGGCGGCGGCGGAGCTGGGCGTCATGGCCGGCGCCGACCGCATCGAGGGCACGCTGTTCGGCAACGGCGAGCGCACCGGCAACGTCGACCTGGTGACCCTGGGTCTGAACCTCTTCACCCAGGGCATCGATCCCGGCATCGACTTCTCCGACATCGACGGCGTGCGCGAGGTCGCCGAGCACTGCAACCAGCTGCCGGTGCACCCGCGCCACCCCTATGCCGGCGACCTGGTCTACACCGCCTTCTCCGGCTCGCACCAGGATGCCATCAAGAAGGGCATGACCGCGGTGAAGCAGAGCAATTCCGGGATCTGGGACGTGCCCTACCTGCCGATCGACCCGATGGACGTCGGGCGCTCCTACGAGGCGGTGGTGCGCATCAACAGCCAGTCCGGCAAGGGCGGCATCGCCTACATCATGAACAGCGAGTTCGGCCTCGATCTGCCGCGCAAGCTGCAGATCGCCTTCAGCCAGAAGGTGCAGGAGCACACCGACACCTCCGGCAAGGAGATCACCGCACAGCAGATCTGGGATCTCTTCGAGGCGACCTACCTGGCCTCGCGCGATCCCTTCGCCTTCATCGAGCACCGCTCGGTGCCCGACACCCACGCCTCGGAGAAGCGGCAGTTGACCGCGGTGATCGAAGAAAAGGGCGTGCGCCGGGAGATCCAGGGCAGCGGCAACGGCCCCATCGCCGCCTTCGTCGACGCCCTGCGCAAGGACTGCGGCGTCGAGATCCGCGTGCGCGACTATCACGAGCACGCGGTGGGCGGCGGTGCCGACGCCAAGGCCATCGCCTATGTCGAGGCCGAGGGCGCCGACGGCCGCACCCATTGGGGCGTCGGCCAGCACCCCAACATCGTGGTGGCCTGCCTGGAGGCGGTGGTCAGCGCCGCCAACCAGATGGCCGCGGCGGCCGAACCGGAAAGCTCCGGCAAGGCGGCCTGAGCCGGCTTCAACAGTTCATTCAAACCCTGAAAAGGGCCGGGATCGTCGCGATCCCGGCCTTTTTCTGTGTCTTCGCCCTGTTTTGTTTCTTCGATTGTGAGATATGCCACAGGCGCCGCCCGGCGCCGGCCGCCTTTGCCCTTAGCAGGAAAGCAGCCTTTGCCTACATAATCCTCCGGGTGGTGGAGCAACTGCGTGGAAGGTTGTCGGCATGACTTCCGGCCGTACCCTGCGCCTGGCGCGAACCGCGGAATGCGGCTCTCTCACCGCTCTCGCTCTCCGCTCCAAGGCCTATTGGGGCTACGATCCGGTTTTCCTGCAGGCCTGCCGCGACGAACTGACCGTGCGCCCCGCGGCGACGTCCGCCGGGCGCGTCGTCGTGCTGGTGGAGGAGGACACGCCGCTCGGCTTCTACGCCCTCTCGCCGGGCGACCGCCGCGACGAGGCCGAGATCAGCCTGTTCTTCGTCGAGCCGGCGGTGATCGGCCGCGGCATCGGCCGCGCCCTCTGGGACCACGCCGTGACCAAGGCCCGCGCCGAGGGCCTGGCGCGCCTCAAGGTGCTCAGCGACCCCTTCGCCCTCGGCTTCTACCGGGCCATGGGGGCGACCCTTTCCGGCAAGATCCGCTCCTCGGTGCGCGCGCCCGACGGCAGCGAACGCAGCCTGCCGGTGCTCCACTACGAGCTCTGATCCGGTCGTCCTGGAGAGCCGCAACGGGTGCAATGCAGGGCCCGAGGCCCTATATTCCGGGGCGGAATACCCCTTTGTCCCTCCCCTTCCCCCGAGAGAGGCCCGATGACCGCAACGGACGATCCGCTTTCCCTGCTCGGCGACCTCGTCGCCAAGGCCAAGAAGGCCGGCGCGGAAGCCGCCGACGCCGTCCACTTCAGCTCCACCGGCCTGTCCCATGCCCAGCGCCTGGGAGCGCCGGAGCGCCTGGAGCGCGAGGAGAGCCACGACGTCGGCCTGCGGGTCATGATCGGCCGGCGCCAGGCCATCGTGTCCTCCACCGACCTGGCGGCCGACAGTATCAATGAACTGGTCGAGCGCGCCGTGGCCATGGCCAAGGTGGTGCCCGAGGACCCCTACTGCGGCCTCGCCGCGCCTGAGGAACTGGCTACCTCGGTCCCCGACCTCGACATCCTGGACAGTGACGAACCGGCACCGGAGCTGCTCATCGAGCGCGCCCGCGCCTGCGAGGAGGCCGCCCGCAGCGTGAAGGGCGTCACCAACTCCGAAGGCGCCGAGGCGAGCTGGAGCCGCATCGAGATCGCCCTGGTCACCTCCAACGGCTTCGCCCGCGGCTATGGGCGCTCCGGCCATTCGGTCGGCGTCTCGGTGATCGCCGGCGAGGGCCTCGGCATGGAGAGCGACTACGAGTTCGCCTCCGCCGTCTACGGCGGCGAGCTGGAAGACCCGGCCGCCGTCGGACAGCGCGCCGGCGAACGCGCGGTGAAGCGCCTCGGGGCGAAGAAGCCGCCGACCAAACGGCTGCCGGTGGTCTACGACCCGCGGGTCTCAAACTCGCTGCTGCGCCACCTGGCCGGCGCCATCTCGGGCCCCTCCATCGCCCGCGGCACCTCCTTCCTGAAGGACAAGCTGAACGGCCAGGTCTTCGCCGAGGGCATCACCATCGTCGACGACCCGCACCGCCCGCACGGCCTGGCCTCCAAGCCCTTCGACGGCGAGGGCCTGCCCAACAGGAAGATGAACATCGTCGAGGGCGGGCGGCTCACCACCTGGATCCTCGACCTCAGCTCGGCGCGCCAGCTCGGCATGCACTCGACCGGGCACGCCGCCCGCGGCACCTCCAGCCCGCCCTCGCCCAGCACGTCGAACCTCTACATGGCGCCGGGCAGCGTCACGCCGGAGCAGCTCATCGCCGAGATCGACGAGGGCTTCTACATCACCGGCATGATGGGCATGGGCATCAACGGGGTGACCGGCGACTACTCGCGCGGCGCCTCGGGCTTCCGCATCGAAAAGGGCGAGCTGACCTACCCGATCAGCGAGGCCACGGTCGCCGGCAACCTGAAGCAGATGTTCATGAACATCACCCCGGCCAACGACCTGGTCTTCAAGTACGGCGCCAACGCCCCGACCCTGCGCATCGACGGCATGACCCTGGCGGGGAACTGAGCCGCCGCTCCCAAACGGCCTGCCCCACAGAGGTCGGACCATGTCGGGATGCGTGGCGGAAAGAGTCGGAGAGGATGGCGGCAAAGATCATCTACCCGGAAATGCTGGAGTACCCCTGGGTCAAAGACCTCGACCGCGTGCGCGCCAACTCCAAATTTGTCAGCGGCAGCAGCGAAAAGCTTCCGGTGCCGATAAATTTCCTGCTCACTGTGATGCGGGAAGCGATATCCCGACCGGAGGTCATGCAGGCTTACGGGAGCGCTCCGCTAAATGGCACCATTCCGCCGAGAGAACAGCACCTCTTGCTTTGGTACCATGAGTACTTGAGGCACAAATACGGTGTGAGGCTAAATCCTGCGGCCACAATGATTATTCCTATGCGCAAACTGGCCAATGGTATCTACAGCGGCCTCGATGATACCAACCTCGTAGCTGACTTGTTGGCTCGCCCCGATGTCTGCGAAGACGACGGCGTGAACTACGATCAGGAGCCTCCTGCCGGTTGATCGTCTAAGGCCCTCTCCGCCCGGTCAGTCGCGGTCGGGCGCGCCGGGCGGGAACAGCGGGCGGTAGGGCCGCGCCTCGTCGACCGCCCTTGCGAAGGAGGGGCGCGCCAGCAGCCGCTGGCGGTAGGCGCGCAGGTTGCCGAGATCGTCACCGATGGGATGCACCCAGTCGGCATAGAACAGCGACGGTGCCGCCGCGCAGTCGGCGAGACTGAAGTCCGCGCCGGCCGCCCAGTCCCGCGCCGCCATGACGCGGTCCAGCCAGGCATAGGCGGTCTCCAGCATGGCTTCCGCCTCGGCGACGCCGTGGGGATCGCGCCGCTCCGCCGGCAGGATGTGGTCGGCCACGATCCGCTGCATCGGCGTCATCACGTAGTTGTCGAAGACGCGGTCCATCTGACGCACCTCCAGCGCCGCCGCGGGATCTTCCGGAATGAAGCGGTAGGATCCGGGCCGGCTGAGCACAAGATGCTCGATGATGATGCTGCTTTCGATGTAGGTCCGCCCGCCGTCCACCAGCACCGGAAAGCGCTTCATCGGCCACAGGGCCTCCAGCTCCGCCATGGCCGTCGCGTCTTCCGGCCCGAGCATCCGGTAGGTGAAGTCGGTGCCGTTTTCGTAGAGCGCGATCAGCACCTTCTGGCAGTAGGACGAGAAAGGGTGGGCATAGAGCACGGGCGGCATGGGGTGCCTCTTGTGACTGGTTTTGTCCTGGACCCGGCATAGGTGTATCGGATCGGATTCGCTCCGCAAGCGATTTCCCGCGCCGCCGCTTCGCATCTGTGGCGTTACCCGTCGCATCTGCGGGCGTCACGGCGGGCCCGCCGCAGGCAGACTTGCCGCAGCAGGCAATGACGAGAGCCCGAATGCAGCTCGACTGGCACGGCAGCGAGAGCCCCGGCGTCTTCGACGCGGAGCCCGCCGACAGCGATATAGATCTGGTCGCGGTGCGCGCCCACCGCCTGGAGCGGTCGCGGCAGCAGATCGCACGGCACGGCCTCGCCGCCTGCCTGATCTTCGATCCGGTGAACGTCCGCTACGCCACCGGCGCCCGCAACATGCAGGTCTTCCACCAGCGAAACCCCGCCCGCTACCTCTTCCTGCCGGTCGAGGGCCCGGTCATCCTCTTCGAATTCACCGGCTGCATGCACCTGGCCGACGGACTGGAGACCATCGACGAGGTGCGCCCGGCGATCACCGCTTCCTACGTCGCCGCTGGTGAGGCCATCGCCGAGCGCGAAAGGCTCTGGGCGCGCGAGACCGCCGCCCTGCTGCGCGAGACGGTCGGCCCCGGCGCGCGCATCGGCATCGAGCGCATCAATGCCGGCGCCGCTCTCGCGCTGACCGCCGAAGGCTTCCAGCTGGCCGATGCCCAGGCGCCGATCGAGCGCGCCCGGGCGATCAAGTCGCCGGAGGAGGTGAAATGCGTGGTTGCCTCGCTGCGCGCCACCGAACGCGCGGTGGGCGCGCTGCGCGACGCGCTGCGCCCCGGCATGACCGAGAACGCGCTCTGGTCACTGCTGCACCAGGGCGTCATCGCCGGCGACGGCGACTACGTGGAGACCCGCCTTCTCAGCAGCGGACCGCGCAGCAATCCCTGGTTCCAGGAATGCAGCAGCCGCGTCATCGAACCAGACGAGCTGGTCGCCCTCGACACCGACGTGGTCGGGCGCTTCGGCTACTACGCCGACTTCTCGCGCACCTTCCACAGCGGGCCCGGCAAGCCGAGCGACGTGCAGCGTGATCTCTACAAGACGGCGCACGAGCAGTTGCACCACAACATGGCGGTGTTGAAACCGGGCCTCAGCTTCAGGGAGTACTCCGAGGCCGCCTGGGACATCCCCGCGCGCTATGCTGCCAACCGCTATTACCTCTCGGCCCACGGCGTCGGCATGACCGGCGAGTATCCCTACCTCTACCACCGCGCCGACTACGACGCGGCCGGCTACGACGGGATCATCGAGCCGGGCATGACGCTCTGCGTCGAATCCTACATCGGCGAGGAAAACGGCCGCGAAGGGGTGAAACTGGAGCAGCAGCTGCTGATCACCGACCGGGGCAGCGAGCTGCTGTCGCGCTTTCCCTTCGAGGACTCGCTGCTGGCCTGAGCGGCGGCTATGATCGGCGGAGCACAGCAGTTCCCCTCCGGCCGGCATGACCATCTCCTACGTCGTCACCTGCTACAACAAGGCGCCTTTTCTGGCGGACACCCTGGCCTCCATCGCGGCGGAGCGCGCCGGCAGCGGCGGCGAAATCGTCATTGTCGACGACGGCTCGACAGACGAGAGCCCTGTGATTCTGGCCGAATTTGCCGCCGCGCAAGGTGACACGCAGGTCATTACCCAGGAGAACAGGGGCGTTGCCGCCGCCACCAATGTCGGCTTCTCCCATGCCGCACACGACGCGATCCGCTTTTGCGACGCCGACGACATTCTCTGCGCCGGCAGCTCGCGCGCCCTGCTGCAGGCGCTGGCCGGCACGGGAGCGGGGGTCGCCTTTGGCCGCCATGAAACCTACCGGTCGAAACCCGAAGACCCCGCCGTTGCCGACGGCGCGGCCGCCGCGCAGATCCTGGCCGATCCGTTGCGCCTGGCGCTGACAAGGAACCTGTTCAGCCCGTCTTCGACGATCATGACCCGGCGCGTCGCCGAACGGATCCTGCCGTTGCCCGAGCATTTCCGCACCGGCCAGGACTACATGATGGCGGTGCGGGCCTGTTTCTGTGCCGGGATTGCGCGGCTTGAGACGACGCTGAGCCTCGGCCCGGAAGCCCAGGGAGACCGGCTTTCCGCCGACCTGGGGCGGATGTACGGCGAGACGGCGGCCTTCCTGTCGCAGGAAATTCGCCGCGGTCCGGACGCCTGGCGGCCCGGCGATGCCAGCTTTGCGCTGAAGCGGAACGCCGGCCGCGCCCTGCTGTGGTCCAGGCGCAACCGTGGCCCGCTTCAAGACAGGCTGAAGCTCCAGGCGCTGAAGCTCTTCGCCGGCTGGCACGACCGGCAGGCCGCCGCCCGCGCGCTGGCGTGGATCGCCACGGCCATCTACCGCGTCGACACCGCGCCGCCGCCGGCCTGACCGCCGGGCCGCGCCGGCAGGATTACCCGGCCGTCACCATGCGCAGCACGCCCGGCAGCGGGCAGATATCGACCGGCAGGCGGGCGATGATGTCGCCGTCGGCCTGCAGCGGCGCGCCGGGATCGCCCTCGATGCGGATGTTGCGGCCGGTGACGATACGAAAGCGCTCGTCTTCGGCCAGCCGGTCGTGCTGCAGCGCCAGGGCATAGCGCAGGATGCTCAGGGTGTCGCCGTGGCGAAACAGGCAGACGTGAAACTGCGGCTCCGTCAGGCGCGCTTCCGGCGCCAGCAGGTAGCGTCCGCCGTAGAAACGGGCGTTGCTGACCACCACCGAGGCCGCCTCGTAGGCGCGGCCGTCCACGGTGACGCAGAGCGGCGGCGGCTTGCGGCGGCTCATCTGATAGAGCCCCTCCAGGACATAGGCGGCCTTGCCCAGCAGGCGCTTCAGGCGCAGGTCGATGCCGGCGACCACCCGCGCGTCGAAGCCGGCCCCGGCCATGAGGGAGAACACGCGGCCCCCGCCCGCTGCCGTCTCGGCGCCGCTGCAGGCCCGGCCGAGCGAAACCAGCTGCGCCGGCCCGCGCGCAATGCTGCGGGCGATATGGGCGGGGACGAGGTCGATCCCCAGCTCGGCGGCAAGGACGTTGGCGGTGCCCAGCGGCAGCACGGCCAGCGGCACGGCAGCCTGCCCGCCGGGCCCGGCGTGGGCCACCAGGCCGTTGATCACCTCGTTGATGGTGCCGTCGCCGCCGGCGGCGACCACCAGGTCGTGGGCCGCGGGATCGGCCTCGCGCGCGTAGACGGCGGCGTCCCCGGGGCCGGTGGTGGGCCGCACGTCCATCGGGCAGCCGAGGTCGGCGAGATCCGCCAGCACGGCCTCGAAGCGCCGCCGCCGGCTGCCGCCGGCGGTCGGGTTGTAGATCACCAGCAGGCGCCGGGGGGCGCCGGGATCGGGGAGCGAATCGGCCATGACGGCGCGATGATAGTGCTTTCGCCGCGGAAATCCAGGCGGCGGCAGCCCGGGATGACCCGCGATATGGCCCCGGGCCCGCCGGATTCCGCGGCTTCTGCCTGCGTGACGCCCGGCCGCGCTGCATGGTAAACTGACCGTCCTATCAACGGCTGACGAAGCCCCTCTGGGGGCTTACCCCGGGCGATTTGTCGGACAAACGCAAGGCTTCCAAACAGAAGGTCGATCTGCGCGACGAGCACACCAAGGTGCTGGTCCGCCGCTTGGTGCGCGACTATGTGGCGGAGCACAAGCTGCGCATCGCCCTGGCTCTGCTCGGCATGGGCATCGTCGCCGGCACCACTGCCGCCTTCACCCAGCTGATCAAGCCGGTGGTGAACGAGATCTTCATCAACAAGCAGGCCTCGCTGCTCTATCCCATTGCGCTAGCCACCATCGTCGTTTTCACCCTGCGCGGTTTCGCCGCCTACAGCCAGGCGGTGCTGATGAGTTACGTCGGCCACCGGGTGGTCGCCAGGGTCCAGCAGCAGCTCTTCGACAAGCTGATCGGCGCCGACCTCGCCTTCTTTCACCACAATTCGCCGGGCACGCTGATCTCTCACTTCATCAACGACGTGAACCTGCTGCGCAACATGGCCTCCAACACCCTGACGGCCATCGGCAAGGACAGCCTGACGGCGATCTTCCTGACCGGGGTGATGTTCGCGGAGGACTGGGTGCTCGCCGTGTTCACCACGGTGATCCTGCCGCTCGCCATCCTGCCCTCGGTGCGCATCGGCCGTTCGATCCGCCAGGTCTCCGGCAAGAACCAGGTCCAGGTCGGTCACCTCACGACCCTGCTCGACGAAGCCTTCCAGGGCATCCGCCACGTGAAGGCCTATGTCATGGAGCGCTACGAGTCCAAGCGCGCCGATGCCGCCATCGAGGAAGTGTTCCGTCTCAATCAGAAGTCGGCGCGCGTCAGCAACATCATCCATCCGGTGATGGAGGCGCTCGGCGGCTTCGCCATCGCCGCGGTCATCCTGTACGGCGGCAACGAGGTGATCAGCGGCGAGCGCGATGCCGGCTCGCTCTTCACCTTCATCTTCGCGCTCCTGCTGGCCTACGAGCCGCTGAAGCGTCTGAGCAAGCTGAATGCGATGCTGCAGGGTGGCCTCGCCGCGGCGCAGCGCATCTTCGCGCTGCTGGACCAGGAGCCGCACATTGTCGACGCGCCGGGCGCCAGGCCGCTGCAGGTCGACGGCGGCAGGGTGCGTTTCGACGACGTGCAGTTCTCCTACGACGGGGCCAAGGCGGCACTGCACGGCGTCACCCTGGAAGCGCCGGCCGGCAAGACCGTCGCACTGGTCGGCCCCTCGGGCGCCGGCAAGTCGACCATCCTGAACCTCATCCCGCGCTTCTACGATCCGGAAGGGGGCCGCGTCACCATCGACGGTCAGGACCTGCGCGGCGTGACTCTCGACTCGCTGCGCAGCGCCATCGCGCTGGTCAGCCAGGAGATCCTGCTGTTCGACGATACTCTGCGCGCCAACATCGCCTACGGCCGGCCCGGCGCCAGCGATGCCGAGATCGAGGAGGCCGCCCGCATGGCCGGCGCGCACGACTTCATCACCGGCTTCGCGGAGGGTTACGACACCCAGGTCGGCCCGCGCGGCAGCAATCTTTC
Source organism: Kiloniellaceae bacterium (assembly GCA_036781105.1). Classification (GTDB taxonomy): domain Bacteria; phylum Pseudomonadota; class Alphaproteobacteria; order Kiloniellales; family Kiloniellaceae; genus Pelagibius. The sequence continues at coordinate 6,669 of DAIQBR010000005.1, read as the reverse complement.
CGGCGGTCAGCGCCAGCGCGTGGCCATCGCCCGCGCCATGCTGAAGGACGCCCCCATCCTGCTGCTCGACGAGGCGACCTCGGCCCTCGACAGCGAATCCGAGCGTCACGTGCAGCACGCGCTCGGCCAGCTCATCAGCGGGCGCACCACCTTCGTCATCGCCCACCGCCTCTCCACCGTCGTCGACGCCGACATCATCTACGTGATGGAGGAGGGACAGATCGTCGAGCAGGGCAGCCATGCCGAACTGCTGGCGCGCGGCGGCCACTATGCGCGGCTCTATGCCCTGCAGTTCGCCGACCAGGAAGAGCGCGGCGAAAGCCAGGGCCTCGAAAAAGATCTTCGGGCCCAGGCCTGAGCGCCCGCGCCTGACCGACGTCGCGGAGCCCGCCTGTTGAAGCTCATCGATAAATGGATCAAGTCGGAAGCGGCGCAGAACCTCGCCGGCAGGCTGATCGCGGGCTATCTCTGGCTGCTCCACTATACCGTGCGCTGGGACCGCCACATGGCGCCGGAAACCCAGGCCGCACTGGACCAGGGCAAGCCGCTGCTCATCTGCCTGTGGCATGGCCGCATGTTCCTGCTGGCCGGCGCCTGGTCGCGGTCGCAGCGTCCGCCCCGGCTCGGCGTCGTCGCCTCGGCGCACCGCGACGGCAGGCTGATCGCCCGCGCGGCCACCGCTTTCGACTACGAGCCGGTGCTCGGCTCCAGCCGGCGGGGCGGCTCCACCGCCCTGCTCGGCATGAGCCGTCTGCTGCGCCAGGGGGTACCGGTGGTGATCACCCCCGACGGGCCGAAAGGCCCCCGCATGCGCCTGAAGGCGGGTGCGGTGAAAGCCGCGCAGATCAGCGGCGTCCCTTTGGTCGCCTTCAGCGGCAGCGCCCGGCCGCGCAAGCTGTTCGGCACCTGGGACCGCTTCTGCCTGCCGCTGCCGTTTTCCCGGGCCATCGTGCACTGCGCGGCGCCGGTCTATGTGCCCCGCGACGCCGGTCCGGCCGCCCTTGAGGCCCTCCGCCAGAGCGTCGAGGACAGCCTGAACGCCCTCACCAATGCGGCCGAGCGCAATCTGGGCCAGGAGGAAATCGGCGCCGCCGAGGTCCCCGCTGTCGGAGAGGCCGGCCGGCAACCGGGCCCGGAATCCAACCAAGACTCCGGGCCGCATCATGCGCGCACCTGATTTCTGGCGGCACGACGGCGCGCTGGCCCGCCTGCTGAGTCCGCTTTCCCTCGCCTGGCAGCTGGCCGGCTCTGCCCGGCGGGCCGTCACCACGCCGCAGCGCGTCGGCGTGCCGGTATTCTGTGTCGGCAATCTGGTCGCCGGCGGCGCCGGCAAGACGCCCGTCGTCCTCTGGCTGCTCGAACTGCTCGCCGCGCGCGGCTTCAAGCCCGCGGCGCTGACCCGCGGCTACGGCGGCAGCGTGGCGGGACCGCTGCTGGTCGACCCGGCCCGCCATGACGCCGCCACGGTGGGCGACGAGGCGCTGCTGCTGGCCCGCAGCGCGCCCACCTGGGTGGCGCGCGACCGCCTCGACGGCGCCCGCGAAGCCATCGAGGAGGGCGCCGAGGTCATCGTCATGGACGACGGCTTCCAGAATCCGGGCCTGGCGAAGGACTTCTCGCTGCTGGTCATCGACAGCGCCTACGGCCTCGGCAACAGCCGCGTCATGCCGGCGGGCCCGCTGCGCGAGGTGGCGGCGACAGGGCTGGCCCGCGCCGATGCGGTGGTGCTCATCGGCGAGAAAGCCCTTGGCGAGACCGAGAAGAACCTCATCGACAGGGCCGGCCTGCCGTTGCTGCGCGCACATCTCGTCCCGCGCGACCGCGCCCTGGCCGAGGCGCTCAAAGGCCAGCCCGTCTACGCCTTCGCCGGCATCGGCCGGCCGGAGAAATTCTTCGCCACGCTCACCGCCCTCGGCGCTGAGCTTGCCGGGCGGGACTCCTTCGCCGATCACCAGGCCTACGACGCCGCCACCCTGCGGCGTCTCGAGTCGGCCGCGGCGGCGGCCGGCGCCCGGCTGGTCACCACCGCCAAGGATGCCGCGCGCCTCGGCCCGGCGCTGCCGCCCGGGACCGCCGTGCTTGACGTGGACCTGCAGTGGGAGGACAAGGGCGCCCTGCTCCGCCTGCTGGAGCCGCACCTTCCCCCGCCCGCGCCGGAGACCGCCGCTCCGATGATCTCGACCGAGTGACCCGCAACGCATGATGTCCTGGGCCCACAAGCACCAGCCCTGGCGCAAGGCTTTGCGCAGCATCCGCCACGCGGTCGAGGGTCTGCTGCAGCTTCTCCTCATGGGATTCTTCTGGCTGCTGCCGGTCGACTGGGCCTCCGGCCTCGGCGGCTGGCTGACGCGGCAGATCGGCTCGCGCCTGCCGATAAGCCGGCGTGCGATGAAGCACCTCGCCATCGCCTTCCCCGAGATGCCGGAGCGCGAACGCCGCAGGATCGTCGCCGGCATGTGGGACAACCTCGGCCGCATGATCGCCGAGTATCCGCACCTCGGCACGATCGCCGATCCGGCCAGTGGCCGCACCGAGGTGGTCGGCGCCGAGCGCCTGGAAGCCCTGCGCAAGGCGGGGCAGCCCTTCATCGTGATTTCCGCCCACATGGCGAACTTCGAGCTGATGCCGATTGCCGCCTACAAGCACGGCCACAACATGACGGTGGTCTCGCGGCCGGTGAACAACCCCATCATCCAGCGCCTGCTGCTCTATTTCCGCCAGCGTCCCACCGGCGACTGGGGCAAGATCCCCAAGGGCGTCGACGGCGCGCGCCAGGCGATGAAGCTGCTGAAGCAGGGCCTGAACCTCGGCGTGCTGGTCGACCAGCGGGTGACCCAGGGCGTCGCGCTGCCCCTGTTCGGCCGCCCGGCGCGCACCAACCTCGGCATCGCCAAGCTCGCCCTGGAGTACGGTGTCGAGGTTTTTCCGGCCCACCTCGAGCGGCTCGGCGGCGCGCGCTTCCGGCTTACCGTGGAAGACCCGGTGCCGCGGCCTCAGTTGGACGACAAGCTGGAAGCCGCCAAGGCGATGATGACGGAGGTCAATCAGGTCCTCGAGCGCTGGATCCGCCAGCGCCCGGAAGACTGGCTCTGGCTGCACCGCCGCTGGGAACGGCCTTAGATTGAACCTCGTGCTTCGAGACGCTCGCTCCTCAGCGTGAGGTTCACACTAGGAGCCTCATCCTGAGGAGCCTTGCGGAGCAAGGCGTCTCGAAGGACGAGGCGGGCCGCCTACTCGGTCTTCGGCATCGGCGGCACCAGCAGCGTCGGGTCGATGCGCTCGTCGCGCCAGTTCATGCGCCAGTCCAGGTGCGGGCCGGTGACGCGGCCCGACTTGCCCATCAGGGCCACCACCTCGCCCTGCTTCACGCGCTGGCCCTCCTGCACCAGGATCTTCTCCAGATGCAGGAAGGTGGAGCTGAGCCCGTGTCCGTGGTCCATGATCAGCGTCGCGCCGGAGAAGTACATGTCGGGATGCGCGAGCGTCACCACGCCGTCGGCCGGCGCCTTCACCGGGGTGCCGACCGGCCCGGCGACGTCGACGCCGAAGTGCGGCTGGCGCGGCTCGCCGTTGAGAATGCGCTGCGAGCCGTAGACCCCGGAGATCGGCCCCAGCACCGGCCAGGCGAAGCCGGAATCGAAGTCGGTTTCCGCGCGATCGGCGGCACGCGCCCGGGCCGCCGCCTCGGCGTCGGCGCGGATGCGCGCCAGCACTTCTTCCGGCGGCGAGACGTAGTCCTTCTGGATGCCGTCGATGCGCTGGATGTCGTACTCCCGCGGCGCGACGCGCAGATATTTCGTCACCGTGGTGCCGTCCGCCGCCGTCACCTGCAGTTTCGCCGTCGCCGGGGCGTCGCGCCCGAAGCCGAAGAGGAAGCGGCCGTCGCCGGTCAGGCGCAGCGGCGCGCCGTTGAAGGTCACCTCCGCGCCCGGCGCCGTCTTGCCGA
>DAIQBR010000005.1:214-2695 GCA_036781105.1 Kiloniellaceae bacterium | reverse complement strand
GGCCGCCTGCGCAGCGGCAGCCGTGAGAAGAACGCCGAGCAAGACAAAGAGCAGCCGCCTCATAGCAGGGATCCCTGCGGGTCGTCGCGCTTGGCTTTCTTCCTTGCCGGCGGCTTGGCCGCGGGCTTCTGCGGCTTCGCCTCGACGGGCCGGTCGCCACCGACGGCCGCGGCATGCGGGTCGTCGGCGAACTCCAGGTCCAGCGCGAGACCCGCCGTCACCTGCTCTGCCCCGGTAATCGCCCCCTCGGGCCCGCGCACCACCGCATAGCCGCGCTGCAGCACCTTCTTGTAGGAGACGCTCTCCAGCACCCGGTTGAGGCTCTCCAGCTCGCGCTGGCGCTCGCCGAGCAGGCGAGGGCGCACCGACTCCAGGCGTCCGGCCGGCCCGGTCAGCTGCTCGGCCTTCACCGCCAGCAGCTGGCGCGGATGCGGCAGGCTGGCCCGCAGGTGGTCGACCCGCGCCTGGCGTTCGCGCAGGAAGGCAATCCAGCAGTTCTTCAGCCGCTCGGCGCGGTCGTCCAGGCGCTGGCTCATCTCTTCCAGGAGGCGCTTGGGGTCGACCAGGCCGCGCCCGAGGCCCTGCAGTTCGACCCGCAGCTCCTCGACGCGGCGCGCGGCGGCCGCGAGCAGACGGCGCTGCAGCTCGCCGGCGAGGATCAGCAGTTCGCGGCGTACCGGCACCGCCATCTCGGCCGCGGCGGTCGGCGTCGGCGCGCGGCGGTCGGCGGCATAGTCGATCAGGGTGGTGTCGGTCTCGTGCCCCACGGCGGAGATCAGCGGAATCGCCGACTCGGCGGCGGCGCGCACCACGATCTCCTCGTTGAAGGCCCAGAGGTCCTCCAGCGAGCCGCCGCCGCGCGCCACGATGAGCAGGTCCGGCCGCGGCACGTTTCCGTCAGGTGACAGCGCGTTGAAGCCGTGGATTGCCGCGGCGACCTGCTGGGCCGCGCCCTCGCCCTGCACCAGCACCGGCCAGACCAGCACGCGGCGCGGAAAGCGGTCGGCCAGGCGGTGCAGGATGTCGCGGATGACCGCGCCGGTCGGCGAGGTCACCACGCCGATGACCTCCGGCAGGAAGGGCAGCGCCTGCTTGCGCGCTTCGTCGAAGAGGCCCTCTTCCGCCAGCTTGCGGCGGCGGTCCTCCAGCAGCTTCAGCAGGGCGCCCTCGCCGGCCAGTTCCAGGGCCTCGACGACGATCTGGTATTTCGAGCGGCCCGGGTAGGAGGTCACCCGCCCGGTGGCGATGACCTCCATGCCGTCCTCCGGGGCGATCGACAGGCGCCCGGCGGTACCGCGCCAGCACACCGCGTCCAGCACCGCGTTCTCGTCCTTCAGGGCCATGTAGAGGTGGCCCGAGGCGGCGCGCTTGAAGCCCGAGATCTCGCCGCGCACCCGCACCCGCTCGAAGGTGCCCTCAAGGGTGCGTTTCACGGCCATGGAAATCTCCGAGACGGAGAATTCCGGCACGTTGCCCGGCGCGCCCCGGGGGCCGCCGCCGTCTTGTGGAGAAAAATCGGTCATGTCAGCTGCCCGCCATGTTACAAGAGCGCCGCCGTGCAGGCCATGGCCGAGACTGCGCGCAGAACAGGACGTCTGGGGAAAATATGCCGGGGTCAATATGAAGGTTCTTGTTGTCGGCGGCGGCGGCCGCGAACACGCCCTCTGCTGGACCATCGCGGCCTCGCCCCTCTGCCACAAGCTGTACTGCGCGCCCGGCAACGCCGGCATCGCCGAGGACGCCGAGTGCGTGCCCATCGCCGCCGACGACATCCAGGGTCTCCTCGCCTTCGTCCAGAAGGAAGCCATCGACTACGTGGTGGTCGGCCCGGAGGCCCCGCTGGTGGGGGGGCTGGTCGACCGCCTGGCGGAGATCGGCGTGAAGGCCTTCGGGCCCTCGGCCAAGGCGGCCCAGCTGGAAGGCTCCAAGGGCTTCACCAAGGACCTCTGCGCCCGGCACGGCATCCCCACCGCCGCCTATGCCCGCTTCACCGAGGCCGAGGCCGCCCGCAACTACGTGCGCGAGCAGGGCGCGCCCATCGTGGTGAAGGCCGACGGCCTCGCCGCCGGCAAGGGCGTGACCGTGGCGATGACCGAGGACGAGGCCCTCGCCGCCATCGACGAGGCGCCCCCGCCTTCCGTTATCGAGGAGGGCGACACGGTCCTTCCCACACAAGTCGCCTATCTGCCTGCCGACAAGCCCGGCACCGGTGCACCAATGCCTAGCGAGGAGAGCAGCGATGGCGCAGCCGCCGTGCAGGACGGACTTGCCCCCGCACTCGCCACAGCCGACGACATCGGCGCGCAAGCCGCTACTGTCGACATACAGCCCGCCCCGGACATCCCCACGGAACCGCCCAAGAAAAGCGGCTTTTTCGCCAGCCTGTTCAACAATCCCGCTCCACGATCCGCCGATGCCGGGCGCGAGCGGGCGCCCCGTCAAGATCGCCCCGCGACGCCCGACACGACTGTCGCCGCCATA
>DAIQBR010000005.1:0-178 GCA_036781105.1 Kiloniellaceae bacterium | reverse complement strand
AAGCCGGACACCGGGACACCGCCGCTGCCTGTACCGGCCAATACGGGAGAAGAGGTGGCGGCCTCGACCGATGACGCGACACAGCCCCCGCAGCCTCAACCGACCGCCTTCATCGAAAGCGGACCCGGGCCGGCGCCCGCGCCGGTGCAAAAGCGCGGCTTTCTGGCGAGCCTGTTTT